>JBDSDZ010000018.1:0-20440 GCA_039920345.1 Croceibacterium sp. | reverse complement strand
GGTAATTGGTCACGAGGCCCGGTGAGGGGGTGAAGTTCCACGGGTCTTCGGCGTTAATCCGGCATTCGATCGCGTGGCCGCTGAAGACGATGTCTTCCTGTTTGACCGAGAGCGGCTTGCCGTCAGCAATGCGGATCTGCTCGCGCACCAGATCGACCCCGGTAATGGCTTCGGTAACCGGGTGCTCGACCTGCAACCGGGTGTTCATTTCGATAAAATAGAACTCGCCGTTTTCCCACAGGAATTCGATCGTGCCCGCGCCGCGATAGGCCATGTCGGCCATCGCACTGGCGACGATCCCGCCCATCCGGTCGCGCTCGGCCGGAGTGATGACCGGCGAGGGCGCTTCTTCGAGCACTTTCTGGTGCCGACGCTGGAGCGAACAGTCGCGCTCGCCCAAATGGATCGCGGTGCCGTTGCCATCGCCGAACACCTGGAATTCAATGTGCCGCGGGTTACCGAGGTATTTTTCGAGATAGACGGTATCATCGCCGAACGCGGCCTTGGCCTCGCTGCCCGCCTGCTGCATCAGCATTTCAAGGTCGTCAGGGCCGGTGCAGACTTTCATCCCGCGTCCGCCGCCGCCTGAGGCGGCCTTGATGATTACCGGATAGCCGATTTCCTCGGCAATCTTGGCCGCTTCGACCGGATCGGTAATCGCCCCGTCTGAGCCCGGCACCAGCGGCAGGCCGAGCTTGCCCGCGGTACGCTTGGCCTCGACCTTATCGCCCATGGTGCGAATATGTTCGGGCTTGGGCCCGATCCAGATGATGTCATGCGCTTCGACGATTTCGGCGAACTGGGCGTTTTCCGACATGAAGCCGTAGCCCGGGTGGATCGCATCCGCGCCGGAGATTTCGGCCGCCGAAATGATCGCGGCGGTGTTGAGGTAGCTTTCGCTGGCCGGTGGCGGGCCGATGCAGATCGCATGGTCGGCCAGCCGCACATGCATCGCGTCGGCATCGGCGGTGGAGTGCACCGCCACCGTCTCGATGCCCATTTCATGCGCCGCGCGGTGGATACGCAGCGCGATCTCGCCGCGATTGGCGATCAGCAGGCGGGTAATCGGCATGGGTTAAACCACCACGACCAGCGGCTGGTCGAATTCGACCGGCTGGGCATTGGTGATGAGGATTTTCTGCACCACGCCATCGGCGGTGGCGGCGATCGGGTTCATCACCTTCATCGCCTCGATTATCAGCAGCGTCTGCCCGGCCTTCACCTTGTCGCCCACGCTGACGAAGGAATCGGCGCCCGGTTCGGGGTGGAGATAGGCCGTGCCGACCATCGGCGAACGGATCGCGTTGGCGGTGTCGTCAACCGGCGCCGCGGGCTGCTCGGCCGGTGCTGCGGCAGCAGCAGGTGCGGCCGCGACCGACAAAGCCTGCGCCGGCGCAACCATGCCGCGCGAGACCTTGATCTTGCGGTCGCCATCTTCAACTTCGATTTCCGTCAGTCCGGTTTCGGACAGGAGCTCGGCCAGCTCGCGCACCAGCGCGGTGTCGATGTTCATGCGTGGGGCGCGCCCGGTCTTTCCAGTCTCGGCCATTCAATCCTCTAGGCTGTCGAACAGGGGGGTCGCTATGCGTTTTGCCGCGCGGCAAGGCAAGTCATGGTTGTTGGTGTAACCGGTTAGGGGAGGGCAGCAGCCTTTTCCAGCGCCACCAGGTACGACTTCGCGCCGAGCCCCTGCACCGTATCCACCGCCGCCATGCCGACGTAGGAAACATGGCGAAACGGCTCACGCGTCATCGGGTCGGACAAATGCACTTCGATGACCGGCGTGCGGATCGACTTGATCGCATCGTGCAGCGCAATCGAGGTATGCGTCAGGCCGCCGGCATTGAGCAGCACGGCCATGGCGCCCGCGCCCTGCGCCTCGTGCAGCCAGTCGATCAGGTGCCCTTCGTGGTTCGACTGGCGCATGTCGATTTCCAGCCCGAGTTCGCGCGCCCGCGCCTCGAGCATAATGGCGATGTCATCCAGCGTGTCGGTCCCATAAATCTCCGGCTCGCGCGTGCCGAGCAGGTTGAGGTTGGGGCCGTTGAGGACATAGACGGTATCAGACATGCGCTCCGCTTAGCGGGAAGGGCGGCGAGGGGGAAGCGGGGGCTGACAGTCGCCTGACGACACCAACCTTGTCGTTGGAAGGCCATGCGCAGACACCCGAAAATAGACGTTCTTTCGAAAAACGGACTTTTTAAACTTTTCATGGCCTTATGGCGGCGCAGAAGTTTGATAGGGCGATTTTACATGACCGATTCAGCGGCAAATTCCTTGGCGATCTTCCTCGGACTCGGCGTCTTCCTGGTTATCGTCGCAGTGGGATGGCGCAGCGTCCAGAACCGCCGCATCCTGCGCATGCAGGGTGCTGACGGCCAGGAAACGATTATCGTTGCGGGCGAGGACGATGAAATCAGCAGCGTCGTCACCACCTCCGATACGACGCAGACAACACCCTAGCTGACTCCATCGGTTGTTGCCGGGGTCAAGCGCGTTGCCGATCCAGTGCCAGCCGCGCAGGATGGAAGCGGGACCCCGGATCAAGTCCGGGGTGACGATGCCGGGCAACTGAGTCGTTTTTCGCCGTCGCGTGCTCAAACTTCTACCGCTCCACCCCCTTGACCTTGCCCCACTGCCGCGCCGCCGTGTAGCCGAGGTAGCCGGTGGCGAAGAGGGCGTAGAGCGGTTCGGGCAAGCCATTGAGATAGGCGTTCATCCCGCCGGCGATGTCGAGCGCGGCTTGGGGGCGGAAGGCGGCGAGCAGGCCCATCGGGATCGAGCACAGCAGGATCAGGTACATCACGTAAAGGAAGCTGGGGCGGGCGCGGCTGGTCCACGGGTCGGCGGACTGCGCTTCGGCGAGGATCGCGGCGAGGCGTGCCTGGATCGCGTCGAGGTCCTGCGTGCCCTCCAGCTTGACCAGCTCGATCTTGGCCTGTTCGCGCGCGGCCTTGTCCGGGATGACCTTGTCGATGATCGAGGCGAGGGGGCCAAGGATGGATTCGAAAAGGGGCATGCGCGCGCTCCGCTGGTTGGCGATTCGCGAGTTATGAACCAAATAGGTTCGTGTAGGAAAGTGAATTCTCGATATTGGCGCGTGCCATCGCTGCGCCTAGGGTTGCGGGCATGAAAATAGCACGATTTGAGACTGGCGGCCGGATTGGCCTCGGGCTGCTGGCGGGCGAGGGCGTGATAGACCTCGCTGCCGCCGGCTTTGCTGAGACGAGCATCACCGCAATTATCGCGGCGGGAGAACCGGCGCTCGACCGGTTACGCTCGCTTGTCGCCTCGGCCTCGCCGCATCTGGCGCTGGCCGACGTGCGGCTGCTCGCGCCGCTCCGCCCCGGCAAGTACCTCGCCATCGGCATGAACTATGCGAAACACGTGGCCGAGATGGGCCACGGCGGATCGCCCGCGCACCAGTACTGGTTCAACAAGCAGACCACCTGCATCAACGGGCCGTTCGATCCGATTGACCCGGGCGTAACCGAGATGCTCGACTACGAAGTCGAACTGGGCGTGGTGATCGGCCGCGCGGCTAAGGGGGTGAAAGCGGCAGACGCGCTCGACCACGTGTTCGGCTACTGCGTCGCCAATGATGTTTCGGCGCGTGACTGGCAGCGCCACACCCCAACTTTCACCATGGGCAAGAGCTTTGACACGCACGGCCCGATCGGACCGTGGATCGTCACGGCTGACGAAATTCCCGATCCGCAGGCGCTCGCACTACGCTGTCTGGTCAACGGCACGGTGCGCCAGCAGAGCACCACCGCGCACATGACCCACAGCATCGCCGCGCAGATCGAATATCTCTCGACCGCGTTCACGCTCGAGCCGGGCGATCTGATCGCCACCGGAACGCCCGAAGGTGTGGGCATGGCGATGGACCCGCCCAGCTATCTGAAGCCGGGCGACGTAGTGCGGTGCGAGATCGACAGCATCGGCGCGATCGAGAACCGCGTGACAGAGCCGGGTGGTCGCTGATTGTTGGTTGGGGGCCACTGGTCGGGACGACAGGATTCGAACCTGCGACCCCCACACCCCCAGTGTGATGCGCTACCAGGCTGCGCTACGTCCCGATCCAGTGGAGGCCGGGCCTATAGGCAAGCCATTGACGCCTTGCAAGCGTTCGGACCAGGCGGGACACGAGCGGGGCAGATTGCACCCCCTTCGCTTTGCTGCTAGGCGCGGCGGCCTCTGCGGGAGAGGGGTGTCCATGAGGCGCCCGAGCCCACCAAGAGAGCCCTTTTTGCCGACCTGATAGGCCGTAAACATGCTCGATATTCTTGCCGCCGGTACCGCTGCGGCATCCCCTCCGGGATGGGTCCAGTTCCTGCCGATCATCGGCATGGTGGTGATCTTTTGGTTCCTGATCATTCGCCCGCAGATGCGCCAGCAGAAGCTCCACCGCGAGAAAGTCGCGGGCGTGAAGCGCGGCGACCAGGTGGTCACGGCCGGAGGATTGCTCGGCAAGGTGCTCAAGGTCGATGACGATTACGTCGAGCTCGAGATTGCCCAGGGCGTAAAGGTCAAGGCAGTCAAGGCCACGCTGGGCGACATCGTCGTGCCCGGCGGCAAGCCGGCCAACGACTGAGCGCGGATAGCACCAAGATGCTCGATTTCCCGCTTTGGCGCCGGATCTTCCTGTGGTCTATCACACTGCTTTGTGCCCTCGCTGCCGTGCCTTCGCTGGTTTCGGTTGCAGGACTGCAATGGCCCGCAGCTTTGCCCCACAAGACGGTCAATCTCGGCCTCGACCTTGCTGGCGGCAGCCACCTGCTGCTCGAAGCCAATACCTCGCAAGTGGCTCAGCAACGGCTCGATACCAAAGAGGAGGCGGTGCGCGAGGCCTTGCGCAACGCCACCCCGCGGATCGTCGTGGGCGATATCTCGACCGCGGGGGGCAAGATCGCCTTCCTGCTCAACGATCCCAGCCAGGTCGACGCCGCGCGCGATGTGCTCGAACCGCTGACGACCGGCGCGGGCCTGAGCGGCAAGCGCGACTGGACGATCGATGTGGTCGATGGCAGCCGCATCGTGATGTCGCAGACCCAGGCCGGGCTCGACCTTGCGGTCGACCAGGCGATGGACAGCGCCACCGAAGTGGTGCGCAAGCGGATCGATTCGCTCGGCACCCGCGAGCCGACCATCGTGCGCGAAGATGCCGACCGGATTTCGGTGGAAGTCCCCGGGCTCGACAATCCCAAGGCGCTCAAGGAACTGCTCGGCCAGACCGCCAACCTCGAATTCAAGCTGGTCGACCAGACCGCGCTGCAATCCGACATCCAGCAGGGCGTTGCCCCTCCGGGCAGCGAGATTGTGCCTTATGAGCCCGGCTCTTCCGGTGCCGGCACGTCGATCGCGGTCAAGCGGCTCGGCGGCATTCGTGGCGATTCGCTGACCAACGCGCAGGCAAGTTTTGATCAGCAGACCAACGAGCCGATCGTCAACATCACGTTCGATTCGCAGGGCGGCGCGCGCTTCGCCCGGCTGACCAGCCAGAACGTCGGCAAGCCGTTCGCGATCATCCTCGATGGCCAAGTGATCTCGGCGCCGAACATCGAGACCGCGATCATCGGCGGGCAGGCGCGCATCTCCGGCAAGTTCACCAGCGACAGCGCCAACCAGCTGGCGATTTCGCTCCGCTCGGGTGCGTTGCCGGTCGATCTCACGGTGATCCAGGAAGGCACCGTTGGCCCGGAGCTCGGGGCGGACTCGATCCACAAGGGCGTGCTGGCGATGCTGATCGGCGCCGGCGCGGTGATCCTGCTGATGCTGGTCACCTATGGCCGCTTCGGCATCTACGCTACCGGCGCCCTGGTGATAAACGTGCTGATGCTGATCGGGATCATGTCGGTCATGGGCTCGACCCTGACCTTGCCGGGCCTTGCCGGCTTCGTGCTCACCATCGGTGCCGCGGTCGATGCCAACGTGCTGATCTACGAACGCATCCGCGAAGAGAGAAAACGCGGCCGCCGCGTCGTTGCCGCGGTGGAGAATGGCTACAGGGAGGCGAGCCGGGCGATTTACGATGCCAACGTGACCAACTTCATCGCTGGCGTGCTGCTGTTCATGTTCGGCTCGGGCCCGGTTCGCGGCTTTGCCATCGTGCTGATCGTCGGCCTGTTCACCAGTGTCTTCACCGGGGTCACCATGACCCGGATGTGGGCTGCGGGCTGGCTCCGCCGCGCGCGTCCCACCGACTTGAACTTGTAAGGGGCTCGCCATGCGATTGCTCAAGCTCGTCCCCGACGATACCAACATCCACTTCCTCAAATGGCGGGTGCCGTTCTACGTCCTCAGCCTGATCCTGATCGCGGCCAGCCTGACACTGGTGGTAACCCGCGGGCTCAACCTCGGCGTCGATTTCGTCGGCGGCCAGCAGCTGCAGGTAACCTTTACCCAGAGCGCGGCTGCCCCGGTGGCCAAGCTGCGGCAGGATGTCAGCGCGCTTGGCTACGGCGAACCGGTCATCCAGACCGCCGACATGCCCAACTCGGTCAACATCCGTTTCCGGCTGCCGCCCGAAGTGCAGAACAACGACCAGGCGTCGGAAGCGATGACCACTCAGGTCACCGACACCATCACCAACAACTTCGCCGATGCCAGGATCGACGGGCTGAGCGCCGTAACGGCCAAAGTCTCGGGCGAGCTGTTCACCACCGCGATGTACGCGCTGCTGGCCGCGATGGCGGCGATCTCGATCTACATCTGGGTCCGCTTCGAATGGCAGTTCGGTATTGGCGCGCTGTTCGCGCTGTTCCACGACGTGTCGCTGACGCTCGGCATGTTCGCACTGTTCCAGCTCGAATTCGACCTCAAGATCATCGCCGCAATCCTGACCATCATTGGTTATTCGCTGAACGACACGATCGTGGTTTACGACCGCATCCGCGAAAACCTGAAGAAGTATCGCAAGATGCCGCTGCCCGAGCTGCTCGATCTCTCGGTCAACGAAACGCTGGCGCGCACGGTGATGACCTCGCTCACGCTGCTGCTGGTGTTGGCCGCCCTGCTGCTGTTTGGCCCGTCCAGCCTGTTCGGCTTCACTGCCGCGATTACGCTGGGCATTTTCGTCGGTACCTACAGCTCGATCTACATGGCCGCGCCGATCCTGATCTGGCTCGGGGTCAAATCGGACAGTTTCGTGCCGACTGAATCGGTCAACGACATCCAGCAACGCAAGGCGCGCGGCGAGGCCTGAAACCTCCCGCCGCCGCTTCGGTTACAGTTTCCGCACGAGCATTTCCGCCACGGCCAGCCAGGCCGGGTTGTCGACCACGATCTGCCGCTGCCCGAAGCCCGGCGGCAGCAGGCCGACCAGCGTGCCCTGCCGGTCGATCAGCCGGCCAAACGCAAACCGCCCGCCCGAGCGCGGCACCAGCACGTCGCGGTTGAGCAGCTTGGGCGCATCGTCAGGCGGGCACTGCCGCAACCACACCTGGTCACCCACCCGGTACTCGCCCTGCGGCGCTTCGATGGCGAGGCACAGCAGCGCGCCGTCGCCGCCCAACTCGCTCGGCAGGATCGCATCGCGCGGGGCGGGCAGGGGCTCTGCGCCGCTTTCGGTCAGCCGTGCGACAACCGCCGGCTGTTCGGCCGCCTCGCCCTTGAGCAGCAGCTCTGGCTCGACCCCGAGGGCCGCGGCAATGCGGTTCATCCACCCGAGCGAGAGATTGCGCATGCCCGTTTCGAGCCGGCCGATCGTCTGCGCGGTGGTTGGCGGCTTGCAGGCGGCGGCCACTTCGGCCAGCGTCACGCCCTTCTGCTGGCGGATATCGCGAATGCGGTTGATCACTGCGAGCCCTTTTCACTAACCGATTTGGTTTTTTCGTTTTCCTACACACAGGTGCTTTTGGCAAGGCCCTCTTCCACCGCAAAGGGGAGATTCGCATGCAGCGCAAATTAGTCGACCGGGAACTGACCAGCGAGGGCCCGCGCCGCCAGGCGGGAAACACGGCGCGCCGCCGCAGCGTCACGGTCAACTTGGCCGAATCGCCGCTCGGGTGGCTTCATGCCCATGGCCATCTGGAAGACCGGTTGTTCGACGCCGGAGAGCGGCTTCGCACCGATTACGAAGTCGCCCAGCTATCCCCTGGTCTGACGATGCGTTGGGATCCGGTCCGGATCCGCGGCTCGGCTTCTGACCTCGCTCCGGGCGAGCGCCAACTCGCCGCACGCCGCAGCTTCGATGGCGTCATGGCTGCGGCCGGGAAGGGTCTGGACGATATCCTGTGGCGGGTGGTTTGCGCCTGCGAAGCTATTTCCGCCGCTGAGAAGGCGCTCGACTGGCCCGCCCGCAGCGGCAAACTGGTGCTTCGTTTGGCGTTGGAACGGGCGGCGAACTATTACCGCCTGCCTTAGCCCTCGACTTGCTCCGCCAGCGCAAGCCAGCGTTCTTCGGCCGCATGTTTCTCCGCGCGGAGTGTGTCCAATAGTGCGGTAAACGTTTGGAATTGCGCGGGATTGCGACTGTAAAGATCGGGGTCGGCGAGCGCGTGTTCGCCCTTGGCGATCTCCGCTTCCAGTTCTTCGATGCGGGCAGGCAGCAGGTCGTAGTCGCGCTGGTCCTTGTAGGACAGCTTGATTCTCCCCTCCCGCTTGCGGGAGGGGACGGGGGTGGGCGCGTCGGCGCGCTGACTTGTGACAGGGCCACCCCTAGCCCCGCCCGCAGGCGGGAGGGGGACCTTGCGGCGCTTTGCTTCCCAATCCTCGTAACCGCCCGCCACGATGTCCACCGTGCCGCTGCCGTCGAGGCCCAGCGTGACGGTGACCGTGCGGTCGAGGAAGTCACGATCATGGCTGACGATCAGCACGGTGCCGTCATAATCGGCGATCACTTCCTGCAGCAAGTCGAGCGTTTCGAGGTCGAGGTCGTTGGTTGGTTCGTCGAGCACCAGCAGGTTCGATTTGCGGGCGAATTCGCGGGCCAGAAGCAGCCGCGATCGCTCGCCGCCAGAGAGTGCGGCAATCGGCGTCTCGATCATGCCGGGATCGAACAGGAAGTCCTTCAGGTAACCCTGTACGTGCTTGCGTTCGCCGCGCACGTCGATCCAGTCACCGCCTTCCGCAAGGATATCGCGCACGGTCTTGTCGGGCGCGAGCAGGCTGCGTTGCTGGTCGATCATCACCCCGTGCAGCGTCTTGGCCAGCGTGACTTTGCCTTCGTCCGGTGCCAGTTCCCCGGTCAGCAGTCGCAGTAGCGTGGTCTTGCCCGTACCATTGGCGCCAACCACGCCGATCCGATCGCCGCGCTGGATGCGGAGCGAGAAATTGCGGATAATCGTGCGTTCGGCATCGTCGGCTTCAAACCGCTTGGTCACCCCTTCGGCCACGATAACCGATTTGGTCCGCACTTCGGCATCGCTGGCGAGGCCGAGCTTGGCGGTGCCGGCCTTGCCCATCATCGCCGCGCGCTGGGCGCGCATGGTGTGCAGTTGGGCCAGCCGCCCTTGGTTGCGCTTGCGCCGCGCGGTCACGCCGCGTTCGAGCCAGTGCGCTTCGATCTTGAGCCGCGCGTCGAGCTTGTCCGCCGCGCGCGCTTGTTCGGCGTAGACCGCTTCTTCCCATGCTTCGTAGCCGCCGAAACCCACATCTTTGCGCCGCAGCGCGCCGCGGTCGAGCCACAGCGTCGCCCGGGTCAGGCGTTTGAGAAAGGTGCGGTCATGGCTAATCGCGATAAACGCGCCTTTGTAGCGGGTGAGCCATCCTTCCAGCCAGTCGATCGCCGCCAGGTCGAGGTGGTTGGTTGGCTCGTCTAGCAGCAGCAGGTCGGGCTCCTGCGCCAATGCGCGGGCGAGCGCGGCGCGGCGCCTTTCGCCCCCGCTGGCGCTGTCAGCCGGGCGGCTCATGTCGATCCCCAACTGGCCGGCGATGGCCTCCACTTCGTGCGCGGCCGGCGCGTCGACGCCGTGCAGGGCATAATCCATCAGCGTTTCGAAGCCGGTGAAGAACGGGTCCTGTTCGAGCACCACGATGCGCGTGCCCGGCTGGATCGAGCGCTTGCCCTTGTCCGCCTCGATCTGGCCTGCCACCAGCCGAAACAGCGTGGTCTTGCCCGCGCCATTGCGTCCGATCAGCGCCAGCCGGTCGCGCGGGGCGACGTGCAGGTCGATGTCGCGGAACAGCCAGCGACCGCCTTGCTGCAGGCCCAGGCTTTCCCAGGAAAGGATCGGAGAATCCGCCATCGGCGCGGCACCTAGGGGCTGGCGAGCTTGCCCGCAAGGAACCGCGCGGTTCATTGGCGCGTAATCCCCGCAGACCCATTGCCTGCTCACACCTCCAGGAGAATTTGCATGTTACGCCTCGCCAGCCCCCTGCGCGCAATGCCGCTGCTAGCCTTCGCTATGCTGGCCGCACCCGCCGCGGCCGAAGTCCAGCTTACCTCCACCGGGCCAGTGGTAGAACTTTCGGTCCACGAAGATGTCGAGGCCGTGCCCGATCTCGTCACCGTCGGCTCGGGCGTGACCACCGAAGCGCGCACTGCGGTCGCAGCGATGCGCGCCAATGCCGCGGCGATGAATGCGGTGATTGCGAAGATCAAGCAGCTCGGCGTGGCGGAGCGCGACATCCAGACGACCGGCATCAACCTCGGCGCGCAGTTCGACTACGATCAGAACACCCGCCGCCAGGTGTTCCGCGGCTACCAGGCCTCCAACCGCGTCAGCGTCAAGCTGCACGACGTGGCGCGCACCGGCGAAGTTCTCGATGCGCTCGTGGCCGCTGGGGCGACGGATATTTCCGGCCCCGACTTCTCGATTGCCGATGATACGGGCGCCCGCTCGCAGGCACGCAAGACGGCGATGGAAACGGCCCAGGCGCAGGCCATGGAATATGCCCGCGCGGCTGGATATTCGGGGGTCAAACTGCTCGAAATCAGCGAAAATGTCGCCGCCCAGCCGCCGATGCCGTACGTCCGGGCGATGGCGGCCGACGCGTCCGAGAAGTCGACCCCGGTTGAGCCTGGCATGGTCCGCGCGGGCGTGACCATTCAGGTGACTTACGAGATGACCCGTTAGTCACACCTCGAAGCGCCGGGGCAACACCGCGCCTGAATAGCGGCTCGCACCTGCATTCACTCCTTGTTCAATGGCTTGCACCTAGGCAGATCGCTGTCATGCGCAATCCGTTCGCCCTTCTTGTTGCCGCCGCGCTCGTCGCAGGCGGCCTTGCTGCGCCGGCCGAGGCGCAGCGGGGACGCGATGCACCGCCCAGCGACCAGGCCCGCGAACAGTTTCGCGGCGAGCCGTCTCGCGGTGACCAGGCCAGCGCCCGGCAAGAAATGCAGGCTGGCCGCACGCTGTCGTCACGCGATATTGAACGCCGGGTAATCCCGCAGATGCACGGGCACGATTACCTGAGCTTCGAGTATGACGCTGCCGCCAGCGCCTATCGCCTGAAGTTCATCAAGGAAGGCCAGGTCACGTGGGTCGATGTCGATGCGCGCACCGGCCGCGTCCTGCGAATCTCCAAATAGGCACGTGATCCGGGATACCGCCGCCCCGTTGACGCGTTTAGTGCAAAAGCCCACATCGTGGGCCGCGTGAACGCAGGGGAATATTGATGCGCATCCTGATCGTCGAGGACGAGCCAACGCTCGGCCAGCAACTGAAATCGACGCTGGAACAGACCGGCTATGCGGTCGATCTTTCGACAGATGGCGAAGATGGCCATTTCCTCGGTACGACCGAGGAATATGACGCGGTGATCCTCGATCTGGGCCTGCCGGAGATCGACGGACTGACCGTGCTCAACATGTGGCGCAAGGAAGGCCGCAACTTTCCCGTACTGGTGCTGACCGCGCGTGACAGCTGGTCGGACAAGGTCGCCGGGCTCGATGCCGGGGCCGACGATTACCTCGCCAAACCGTTCCAGACCGAAGAGCTGATTGCCCGCCTGCGCGCGCTTATTCGCCGTGCTTCGGGCAACGCCAGCAGCGAACTGACCGCCGGCCCGGTGCGGCTCGACACCCGCTCGGGCCGCGTCACCCTGGCCGGCGAGCCAGTCAAGCTGACCGCGCAGGAATACAAGCTGCTGAGCTACCTGATGCACCACAAGGGCAAGGTGGTCAGCCGCACCGAGCTGATCGAGCATATCTACGACCAGGATTTCGATCGCGATTCCAACACCATCGAAGTGTTCGTCACCCGCATCCGCAAGAAGCTTGGGGCGAATGTCATCACCACCATCCGTGGCCTCGGCTACAGCCTCGACGACCCCGACGATCCCGGCCGCGGCGAGTGATCCTGTAACCGTGGACGCGCCGCTCCAAGGCGCGCCCGCGGTCGTGGGAGCACCGGCGGCGGACAGGGTCGCGCGGCGCAATACCGGAAGCCTGGCGCGGCGCATGATGCTGATCGCGGCAGGGTGGATCCTGATCCTGCTGCTGGTCGGCGGCGTGGCGCTCAATCGGACGCTCACCGGGCTGGTGTCGCGCCAGTACGACGACCAGCTGCATTTTATGCTGACCGCGATGATCGCTTCGGCCGAGATCGATCCGTTCGGCGACGTGTGGTTCAATCGCCCGCTGGGTGACCAGCGGTTCCTCGAGCCCAATAGCGGGCTGTACTGGCAGATCAGCGGCCAGGGGCACGATGACTATCCCTCGCGCTCGCTGTGGGATCGCACATTGAAAACCAGCGGGCAGATCACCCGGCTGGAGCCGCTGTATCACAATTCCGACCAGTTCCCCGGCGAACCGCTGCGGCTGGTCGAACAGACGGTCAAGCTGCCCGGCAGCGATGTCGACTGGCAATTCGCCGTGGCCGGATCGCGCGAAGAGATTGATACGCAGATCAAGTCGATCCGTTCGATCCTGGTGTTGAGTTTCGCGATCCTCGGCATCGGGCTGCTGGTGATGGCCATGTTGCAGACGTGGTATGGCCTTCGCCCCTTGCGCCGCGTGCGCAAGGCGATTGCACGCATCCGCACCGCCGGGACCAACCGGGTGACCGATCCGCTGCCGCTCGAAGTCCAGCCGATGGTGGACGAGCTCAACGCGCTGCTGGAACACTCGGAAACGCAGGCCGAAGAAGCCCGCACCCACGCGGGCAATCTCGCGCATGCGCTCAAGACGCCGCTTACCGTGCTCACCAACGCTGCGAGCGCCCATTCGACCGACCTCGATGAAACTGTGCTGCGCGAAGCGGCCACGATGCGGCGGCAGGTTGATCACCACCTCGCCCGCGCCCGCGCCGTTGGCCGCCGGGCGACCGGCCATTCGCGAACCAAGGTGATGGAATCGGCCGTGGCGGTAGAGCGGGCGGTCGCCCGGCTTTATCCGGCCGTGCGGTTAGACATTGACGGTTCGGCCGACGCGCATGTGGCGATGGAACGGCAGGATCTCGACGAAATCCTCGGCAACGTCATCGAGAACGCGGCCAAATACGGCGGCGGCAGCGTGTTCGTAACCGTGGATGCCAAGCCGGCGGACAAGCACTGCGCGGTGTGGATCGAGGATGACGGGCTGGGCATTTCCCAAGCGGACCGCGCCAAGCTGTTCTCGCGCGGGGCCCGCCTCGATACCGAAAAGCCGGGCACTGGCCTTGGCCTCGCCATCGTGCGCGACGTGGTGGAAATCTACGGCGGCGAAGTCGAACTGGGCGAGAGCGAAGACCTTGGCGGGTTGCTGGTGTCGCTGAAGTTGCCGCGCTCGGGCTAGGCCGCGTCACGAACGGGGAGCCACCTTCGGGCGGCTCCCCTTTCATTCGACCGCCGGGTTACTGGCCAGCGGCGCGGCGGTGGTGGCGGATCACTTCGTCGATCACGAAGCGGATGAATTTTTCGCTGAATTCGGGATCGAGATCGGCTTCTACGGCCAGTTTGCGCAGCCGTTCGATCTGGCGCCCTTCGCGGCTGGAGTCGCTCGCCGGCAGTCCCGCCTTGGCCTTGTACTCGCCCACTGCCTGCGTAATCCGGAAGCGTTCAGCGAGCATATGGATTAGCGCGGCATCGATGTTGTCGATGCTTTTGCGAAACCCGGCGAGCACTTCGTCGGCAGGAGTTGAGTGGGGCTGGCTGGCCATACGCACACGGTTAGCACGGATTCCCCGCTTGCCAAGGCGGTGCAAAAACACCATCTGCCCCCGATGAGCGCCGAGGTCATCCCGCTGCCCGTCAAGGAGCCGTCGCTCGCGCCGATCCTGAACCTGACGGCGACGGCGATGAATGCGGTCAACGCCACCATCCTCGACCGGATGCAGAGCGAAATTCCCCTGATTCCTGCGCTCGCCGGCCACCTGATCGCGGGCGGCGGCAAGCGCATGCGCCCGATGCTCACGCTCGCCGGGGCCGAACTGGTCGGGTACCAGGGCGCGCGCCACCACAAACTCGCCGCGGCGGTTGAATTCATCCACACCGCCACGTTGCTGCACGACGACGTGGTCGACGGCAGCGAAACGCGGCGCGGCAAGTCGGCTGCCAACATCGTCTTCGGCAACCCGGCCACGGTGCTGGTGGGCGATTTCCTGTTCAGCCGTGCGTTCGAGCTGATGGTCGAAGACGGCAGCCTCAAGGTGCTCAAGATCCTCTCGTCGGCCAGCGCGGTGATTGCGCAGGGTGAAGTGGACCAGCTGACCGCGCAGCGCCGGATCGAAACCAGCGAAGAACGGTATTTGCGCATCATCGGCGCAAAGACCGCCGCCCTGTTTGCCGCCGCCAGCCGAATCGCCGCAGTCGTGGCCGAATGCGGCGAGGCGGAAGAACGCGCGCTCGACGATTACGGCCGCAACCTCGGCGTGGCCTTCCAGCTGGTTGACGATGCGATCGATTATGATTCCGCCAGCGCCGACATGGGCAAGGACCGGGGCGACGACTTCCGCGAAGGCAAGATGACCTTGCCGGCGATCCTCGCCTACGCCCGCGGTTCGGACGAAGAACGGCGGTTCTGGCAGGATGCCATCGCTGGCTTCCGCATCGAGGACGAGGATCTGGCCCACGCGGTCACCCTGATCCGCCAGCACGATTGCATCGCCGCCACCCGCGAACGCGCGCGTCATTTTTCGCAGCGGGCGTGCGATGCGCTGTCGATTTTCCCCGACGGAGCGGCACGCCGGGCGATGATCGAGGCCGCCCAGTTCGCGGTCAGCCGGGGATACTAGGGCGAAGTCTGCCAAGCGGAGCCGACGGTGTGTCTGCAATGGGTCGAAAGCGGACATTAGCGTAGGGGCAATCGCTCCTAATCTGCTGCAGCAAAATGCGCCATTTGGTCGGCATGAGCTTTTATGAAGTATGATCGCGACGTGGCGCGCGCGACATAGGCGCGGCAGGCAGGATAGCCCTCCATTCCATCGAACCGATCCACTAGGCGCAATACGTCCACCATCAGAATGTCGGCAACGGAGAATGCCCCGGCCAGCCATTCGCGTCCTTGCAGGACCGTCTCCATATGCTTGAGCCGGGCCTCAAGGAAGGTGTCGAAAAACTTCCGCATGGGCGTTTCGTCGGTATCATCTGAGAACTTGAAAAAGGACCAAGGCTGGCTCGCAGCCTCAACCGAAGCAAGCGCAGCGAACAGCCACTCCTTTACATCGCTGCGTGCGCGAGGTTCCGCAGACATCAGTTTGTCGCTCAGTTCGCCGAGATGAAGCAAGATGGCCCCACTTTCGAAGATCGAGATGTCACCGTCCGTCAACCAGGGCACTTGGCCGAAGGGCTGATGCGCGAAATGCTCGGCGTTACGATCGCGGAACGGAACACTTTCGACGCGATACGGGAAGCCAGCCTCCTCTAGTGCCCAGCGCACCCGTATGTCCCGCACGTAGCCACGCGGCATCTCGGGGACCCAGTCGAAAGTGGTAAGGATCAGATCGCTCATTTGGCAGCTCCTTGCAGACAAGTGTTTGTATATCTGTTTTTAAGCCGGCTCACGATGAAAGCGAATGTCCGCAATGGGTGGAAAGCGGACATTGCTCAGGTTAGAATTCGACATGGCTCGGTTCATCACCAATCGCGGCGGTGCGATTTTGATCTCAGCGTTACTGCTGATCCAATTCGCCCTTTTCCTGCTGAGCTTGGATGCAGGTGCATTCCTCTACATCTCCGCATTTTGCACGGGGCCAGCGGCAAGTCGTCTGGGTTTGCTCTTTGGATCACTGCACCTGGTTTTGGTGATGCTTTTCCTGATGGGCCTTTTGTCGCTGAGCTTTGCTCGCCTGCGCCTGGCCTACATCGGCCTGGTGATGATTTCTCTCGCGTTGCTCCCCGTTCAAGCGACTTTCGTCTCGCAAGGCGCGTTGACCTGCGACGGCCCGTAAAACTCCCATGTCAGTATTCGGCCGTTAGCCGACATTCGGCTGGAACGACCGCTTTGGGTGGAAAGCGGACGTTCGACCCTAAACTTTTGGCGATTGTATCGTTTGCAAACACGCTAGCCAAAGCGAGCGGTGAACTCCCGTTCGAACAGCTCCAGCGCCTCTCGGAGAAGGTCTAGTCCTGCGCCATCCGCTTTTAGGTCCACGCCTTCGATGCCCACGACCTCAAGTCCGCGGAGAAACGCCTGATAGTCGTCCGGATTATTCGGGTCCGGAACCTCGAATGAGTCGGGCATGGCTACTCCGGCTTCTCCGGCGCGGGCTTAGCCTTCGCCACCTTCTTACGCCTATCATCCAAGTGCGCTTCGTCCATGCGTTCAGACTGCCTCGTTCGTCCAATGTCCGCAATGGGTGGAAAGCGGACATAACCTATATTTGCGCTATAAGTCTTGGGGTAACTGCGCCGAACGACGTCAGTCTGCCTGCCGCAGCGGCCTGCGAGTGAGTCTGGCCTTCAGCTCTGACAAAGTCACTTGATCGGCGGCCATTTCCTTGTCCCCAGATTTGACAATGTTCCCCAGATGGCCAAGCACTTGCTGCATGAGATCGATAGATTGCAGCTGCACAGAGTGACGGTGCAACAGGATTGGGTCATCTGAAAGCAGGTCGCCCACCTGACCTAACTGCCGAACAATCAGTTCGAGCTCTTCAGCAATGCGCTCATCCAGCTCATTCTGAGTCCGCGCTGGTCGTGGCGGGGCCTCCTTAAAGAGGCTGCGCCGCCCAGCAGCGAGGTCGGCACGAATTTGTGCCTGGGCAGCGTCAATCTGCTGCTGGTGCATGGACTGCTTCGATGTCGCCAGCAGAATTCGACTGTCGATCACGGGAAATACTCATTTTGGATCACTGGGAGTCACACATGACGCCCAGATCGTCTGTTCGATTCACCATTGTCTAGCCAACCGTTAGCAAGTTATGATTAACGCTTAACCAGTGACATTCCCTTATCTTCCCTCCCTTATCCTCTCTGTGGTTGCTGAGGTTCGCCGGCGAATGTCCGCAAGGCGTGGTTAGCTGCCGCTTCCGATATCGGTTTGACCTTTCCTACAGGGGACTTGTTGTGGCAGCCCGATGCCATGCTCTCGCCAATTGTACCGCCAACGCCACGCTGCGCCGCGCAAGCGGGGCAACGTGACGCTTTTGGCGCAAAAACGACACTTTGCCGGCGGAAAGAGACGTTTCCGAACCCCAAGGTGACGGTTTTGCGGGATTTCGCCCTGGACCGTGTCTCATGTGTCAACACCCTGGCAGCACGGCATGGCTGATCTCCCGATTCATGCCGTCCTGCCGGACCTGCTGGCCGCCTTGCGGGAGCGGACTTCCGCGGTGCTCGTGGCCCCGCCGGGTGCGGGCAAGACCACCGCCGTTGCGCCTGCTTTGATCGACGAGCCGTGGTGCACCGGGCTGGTAATCCTGCTCAGCCCCCGCCGGGTCGCCGCGCGCGCCGCGGCCGAGCGCATGGCCGAATTGCTGGGTGAGAACGTCGGCGAACGGATCGGCTACGTGACCCGGCTCGACAGCAAACAGTCTGCCGCGACCCGCGTGCTGGTCGTGACCGAGGCGATTTTCGTCAACCGCATCCTTGGCGATCAGGAACTGGCCGGTGTCTCCGCCGTGCTGTTCGACGAAGCGCATGAGCGGAACCTCGACAGCGATCTCGGACTCGCGCTGGCCATCGAAAGCCAGGCGGTGCTGCGCGAGGACCTGCGGATCGTGGTCATGTCGGCCACCATCGACGGCGCGCGGTTCGCCCGGCTGTTGCACGATGCCCCGGTGATCGAAAGCGAAGGCCGGGCGCATCCGCTGCGCCTCGAATGGCTGGGCAGCCGCGCGGAGCTTCGCACCGACGAAGCCATGGCGAGTGCGGTCCTCAAGGCGTGGCGCGAGGAGGAAGGGGACTTGCTCGCCTTTCTTCCCGGCGTGGGCGAAATCGAGCGCACCCGCGAGCGGCTGGTGGCGCGCCTGCCCGAGGTGCCGATCCTGCCGCTGCATGGCCAGGTCGAACCCGCCGCCCAGCGCGCCGCCATCCGGCGTGATCCCGAGGGCAGGCGCCGGATCGTGCTCGCCACCAGTATCGCCGAAACTTCGATCACGCTCGAAGGCGTATCGGTGGTGGTCGATGCCGGGCTGTCGCGGCGCGCGGAATACGACTTGGCCGCCGGGGTCACGCACCTCGTTACGCAGCGGGCGAGCCAGGCGTCGGCAGCGCAGCGTGCAGGCCGTGCGGCGCGGCTGGGACCGGGCGTGGCCTACCGGCTATGGGAAGCAGCGGCGCACCCGGGCCGCGAGCCGTTCGATCCGCCCGAAATGCTCACCAGTGACCTTGGGCCGCTGGTGCTGTCGCTGGCGCGCTGTGGGGTGGCGGACCCGGCCTCGCTCGGCTGGCTCGATCCGCCGCCCGCTGCCGCAGTGGCAAGCGCCCGCGCCAGCCTGGCCTCGCTCGGCGCGCTCGATCCCGAGGGACGGATTACCGACCATGGCCGCGCGATGGCGCAATTGCCGATGGAGCCGGGCCTTGCCCATATGCTGTTGTTCGCCGCAAGCCACGGCGCGGCGCGTGACGGGGCCGAACTGGCGCTTTTGCTGCAGGAGCGCGGGGTGGGCGGGAAGGGCGAAGACCTGGCGCACCGGCTCGATCGCTGGCGCAGCGACCGGTCCCCCCGCGCGGAAGCCTCGCGCAAAATGGCGGCGCGCTGGGCGCGGCTGGCCACAGACCTGCGATCGAAACAACCGGGCAGCCAGCACCCGCCGCTTGGCGTCTTGCTGGCCGAAGCCTTTCCCGACCGTATCGCGCGGCGGCGCGGTGCGGACGCGGAAGAATGGCACTCGGCCGGCGGCCGCGCCTACCGGATCGAGCGCACGTCGCCGCTGGCCGGCAGCGAGTGGCTGGTGATTGGCGATGCGCAGGGATCGGCGCAAGGTGCGCGGGTCACCGGTGCAATCGCGCTCACGCTGCCGGAGATTACCCAATGGCTTACCCCCCGGATCGATGAGCGCCGGGAAATCCGCTGGAACGCTGCGAGCGAGTCTGCCGAACCGGTTCGCGAGCGGCGGCTGGGCGCGGTCCTGCTTTCGCGCGGGTTCGATCCAGAAGTGGATTCAGGACAGGTGGCGCGCGCCCTGCTGGCCCACTTCGAACGCACCGGGCTGGCTGCCCTGCCGCTGTCGGGCGCCGCGCTCGCCCTGCTGCAACGGGCCGGTTACGCTCGCATCGAGGCACTGTCCGAAACGGCGCTCAAGGCCGAGGCCGAAGACTGGCTAGGGCAGCTGGCGCCGGGTGTTCGCTCGCTGCGTGCCATTGATCCGTCGGCCTTGCACAACGCCTTGCTGGGCCGCCTCGACTATGCCGAACGCCAGAAACTCGATCGCATCGCGCCGCCCGAATTCGCCAGCCCTGCAGGGTCGCACCACGCGATCGATTACACCGACCCAGCCGGCCCCAGCGTCGAGGTTCGGGTGCAGGCGCTGTTCGGGCTCGATCGACATCCGCTCGTCGGCGACACGCCGCTGCTGCTCAAGCTTACCAGCCCGGCCGGACGCCCGCTACAATCGACGCGCGACTTGCCCGGTTTCTGGCGCGGATCGTGGGCCGATGTGCGCAAGGACATGAAGGGCCGCTATCCCAAACACCGCTGGCCCGATGAACCGTGGACCGAAGCGCCGAGCCTCAAGACCAAGAACGCCTTCGAACGAGAGTGAACCGGACTGCCATCCGCAGTCCGCAAGGCCGAACGAGCTTATGCGAGGAAAGCCAAGCGGGCGGATGCCTGGGCCCGGCGCTTGAGGGTCAACAAACGAATTCTTGATTTTGAGGCGGTTCCGAACGAAAGCGTGGCCCATGCAAGCCCGCATCTTCCAGCGCCCAAAGAATGCCATGCAGTCGGGCAAGGTCCTCACCGATCAGTGGGTGCTCGATTTCGTGCCGGCGGAGGCGAAGCGCCCCGATCCGCTGATGGGTTGGCCGGGCAGTGGTGACACCCAGCAGCAGCTCCAGCTTCGCTTCCCGACGCAGGCGGCCGCTCAGGCCTATGCCGACAAGTACGGCATCGAAGCGGTGGTCCACGCAACCCCGCCGAAAAAGCTCAAGATCCAGGCTTACGCGGATAATTTCCGCTAGTTGCAATTTA
>JBDSDZ010000017.1:0-13835 GCA_039920345.1 Croceibacterium sp. | reverse complement strand
TATTCCGCCGCGGTGCGTTCCTCGCCGCCGGGGACGAGCATCATCATCATGTCGAGCATCTTGCCCATGTGCGGATCGTCGCTGTCGGGCAGGACCATTTCCACGATCAGCAATTTGCCGTCGGGCTTCATCGCCTCACGCACATTACGGAGTATGGCGGCGTTCTCGCCGTCATCCCAGTCATGAATGATATGGCTGAGCAGGTAAGCATCATGGCCCTTGGGCACGCTGTCGAAGAAGCTGCCGCTTTCGATGCTGACCCGGTCTTTCACCCCGAAGGTATCGAGCAGGGCCGGTGCATCGACCACCACGTGTGGCAAGTCATAAAGCACGCCGTTCACGCCGGAATGGCGCGAGAGCACGTGGCCGAGCATGTTGCCCGAAGCCCCGCCGACATCGACCAGGCTGCCAATCCCGGAAAAATCGTAAGCCTCGGCCACGGCGGGCGGTTCGCGGCCATGGAACCCGACCATTGTTTCGCTGAAGAACTGGGCCATGCCGGGATTGGCCTGCAAGTATTCGAACAGGCCCATGCCGTGGGCTTTCTCGAACCCGGTGTCGGGGGTCAGCAAGCCGTGGTCGAAGACCTTCCAGGCCGGTTTTACCATGTCGCCTACCAGCGCGATCACGGCGGACCGCGCGGCACCCGGAGCGCCAGTTTTCATCGCCGCGCCAAGATCGGTCAGGCGAAAGCTGCCCTTGCCCGCCGATGCCAGCAGGCCAATGCCGGTCAAGGCGCGCAAATAGCGATAAAGCGGGCGCTCGAGCATGCCGTATTCGCTCGCCAGGTCAGCCGCGCTGCGCGGGTCGGAGCCGGTGAACTTGTCCGCCAGGCTCATCTCGGCTGCCTGCAGCATCAATTCGCCCTGCCAATGGGCGATCGACATCTCCATCAACCGGCCCGCAGCCGTCGCTTCATCCATCGATTCCGGCATTGTTCGCCTCTCCCAAGCAACCGCACGGGAGGCTAGCGGCAGTCAAGCCACTTGTCACCGATACGGTTGTCTCAGTCGAAGCTGTAAGCCAGCTCCAGGTCGCCCCAGCGGCGCCCGCCAAAGCTTAGCGGCAAGTAGACATTGCGCACGACCTTGTACGCGCGCCCGTCGCCTTCCTGGCGATAGACCGCCATCATGTAAGGCGCCTGGCTAGCCTTGGACTTCTCGTCGATTGGGTCGAGGATCTTGCGTCCGTTGCGGCAGAAACGGGTGTCGTGGCCCAGCTCGCCGGTAGGCATGAGCGAGAAGCGCGACAAGTGCGTTGGCAGGAAGCCATTCATGTCGGTGCAGGCCGCGGCCATGATCGTGGGGTCGGAAGCGGCGATCCGGTCAAGCAACGGACGCCAGTTGCGATCCGCCCAATCGCACAGCTGCGTGCGATAGCGCTTGGGATTGGAGCCGGTCACATCGCGATAGTCGCGGTCGAACAGCGCCCCCATATCGAGTGAACCATCGGCCACAGCCGCTTCGGTCAGTTCGACCATTTCGGTGGCGGAGGCCTGGATCCGTTCGACCATCATGCTGTCGGCCGGCGAGAGGCCGGCATGGACGATCGTGTCGAACATCGCGCTGGCGGTCATTTCCAGACCTTCCACGCGCTGGTGCGCCCGGCGCAGCTCACGCTCGTTGGACAGCGCCGCATCGTCAAATATATCAAGCACGCCGCGGATCGAGACCACATGGCCGCTGACGGTCCCGTTGGCCTGCGCGATGCGGTCGTTCTGGTCGTCCACTTCGGCCACGAGTCCGCCGACCCCGTCGATGGTCTGGGCGATGCGGGCAACCGAGGTCTTGGCATCGGCGCTGGCCTTGGCCCCATCCTCGATCCGGTCGACGACCTTTTCGGCCTCCTGCTGGAGTGTGTCGATCGTGCGCACGATTTCCTCGGTGGCGAGACGGGTCTTTCCGGCCAGCGTCTTCACTTCGTTGGCAACGACCGCAAAGCCGCGACCTGCTTCGCCCGCCCGCGCTGCCTCGATGGCCGCATTGAGCGAGAGAATATTGGTCGTCTCGGCAATCGCGTTGATATCGCGCGAACAGGTGCGCACCTGGCTCATCGCGGCGGCAAAACCGGTCACGTGCTGGGTTAGCGCATCGACCAGTTCGAGCAGATCGGTCACTTGTTCGAGCGAAGAATGGATCAGCCGCGTGCCCTCGCCGAGCCGGTCGATGGCGCGCTTCGACAGCACGCGCGATTCGTCGCAGGCGTCGGCAATATGCTTTTCGTCGGCCTCAAGCGCGGCGACCGTGTCTTCCAGCGCCGCGTGCTCAGCCCGAAGGCGCGAGGACGAGCCGATGACGGCTTCGACGATCCCGGCCACATCCGAGCATCCGACGGTAACGTCACCGCAGAGCTGGGGAATCCGCTCGAGCGCGCTCGCGCCCTTCGCATTTACGTGTGTAGCTTGCATGGTGCCCCGGTCGCGTTCGTTACCTCGGGTGCTAAGCGAAGGTGGTAACAAAAGCCTTAACCAGGATGCGGTGCGTTGCGGGACAGAGAAATTTAGTTACTTCAGCTTGGTGGAAACTTGCTCCGCCAGTGAGGCGCTGCGCGCGTCCTACTCAGGGTTCTACCCTAATGGAAACAAAGGCTTTGTTGTGCGTTAACGAGGCGCACCCACTCGATTATCGAAGCCCCAAAATTGCGGGAGAGTCCCTTGAGCCGCGCGGATATTGCCTATCTCTTGGTGGCGGCTTTTCTAGCCGTGGTCATTTCGGTGAGCTTGCTTTCCAGCCGCTACATGCGCTTTAAACATGCTCACAGGTACGGCCGTCGTGGCGCCAAGCCGGTCTGGAAACCATTCTGGATGAATTGACCGGCAGCAATCGGGCCTAGCTTTTTGGCGGCCCGAGACGTTCGCGCGGAACCGTGTCGAACATCTTCTGCACCGCCGGCCGGGCATTGATCTGTTCAATCCAGCGTACGAGACTGGGCGTGTCAGACGTGTTGACCAGCTCGGCAAATCCGTTCTGCATCCCATTGGCGATGGCAAAGTTGCAAATGTCGGCCAGCGAATAGATCCCGCCCGCAAGCCACTCGTTGTCGGCCAGGTGATCGTCCAGCTTGCGGACGGACAGGGCAATCTTGCGCATTTCTTCGTCGAGCAGGTCCTGCGGGAAGCCCTCGCGGGCACGGCGCCATTTAACCTGCTGCTCGGGGATCGGAATGTTCTTCAGGTGCGCTTCGAAGTCCGCGTCGCTCAGCGCCTTGGCCATGTGGCTGATGCTGCGGTGCCAGCCGATGGTGGAAACGCACCAGCAGAAATACTCATCAACCCACTTGGTCCAGACTCGCATCTGCGCTCGGTCCCAGTGATCGGCAGGACGCAGTTTGACTTCGGTCGGGTGAGCATCTTCGAGATATTCGCAGATGACCGTGCTTTCAGTTACGATACGGTCGGCATCTGCCAGCGCCGGGACCTGGCCGCGCGGATTGATCGCTTTGAACCAGTCGGAATGATGTTCGAACTTGCTCGGGTCGAGGCGGCTGACATCGAACTCGCGGCCGTATTCGAACTTCTCGAACAGCGTGAGCATCGGCTTGAGCGAATTCGCCATCGGCCCGAAACTGTAGAGCGTCAGCATCCCAATACTCCCTGATGTTTGCGGCGGCTTAACGCGCGGACGCCGGAGAGCAAGGGCGTTCTGACGCCGCATTTTCAGCAGACAAGGAAAGTGTTAAGCTATCAGCCAAGGAGAGCGCCCATGCGTGCCATCTTGTCCCTCACGTTCCTGGCGCTGTGCGCCGCAGCCGGCCCAGCGCCGACACACAAGGCGGTTTTGCCAAAGCCGACGGTCATACAGTCACCCCACCCCGCAAATTGCCGTGATCGAGTCGAGGAAGTTCGCGATTCTCAGGGGTTACCCCGGCTCGACCGCGATGCAGCTTTGCCCGGCGAGGGTTACCTGATCGCTGCGGTCGACAAGCGGATCGACGGTTGTTCGGTCATGGTCATGCTTCACGACACCAGCGACATACGCCCATTGCCCGAAGCACCAAGCGGCCCAGTGCAAATCGAGCGTCTTCAGCGTCAGTAAAGCAGCAGGTCCGCCACGTCAGCGCGCCATGCCGCTTCGTCAGCTGAGGCCAACGCATCGAGATCGCTTGGCTTGGATTCCGGATCATCAACCCATTCGCGCAAGGCGGGTCCGCCGTTGATGACGTCGATCGCCAGCCGGTCGAACTCGTACTCGTAGGCAAAGTCCCGCCAAATCGGATAATCGGGATAAAGCCGCCGGATCGATTTGAAGGCCAGCCCTTGCAACCGCCAGGGTCGAAACGCCGCATGGTCGTAAAAGTGGCCTTCTGCGTGTATCATCAAGCCGTTACACAACACTCCTGCGTGCTTGTGGAAAGTTGGCGTGAACCAGGTTTCGCGCAAGGCACAGCCGGTCAGCCATTCCGAAGCGAGGGCGCGCATGTCGGCCAGTACGGCCCCTGCAGCTATGTCGGGCGCGCCAAATAGCACTTCGAGCGGCCGGGTGGTTCCCCGCCCCTCGCTCAGCGTCGCGCCTTCGAGCATGACCGTGCCGGCATAGGCGCGGGCCATGTTGAGATTGGCGGCATTGGGACTCGGGTTGATCCAGATGCGGTCTTCCGGCCAGCCATGACCCGGCGCCTCGGGCAACCAGTCGTGCATTTCGATCACCCGGTAATCGACATCGAGATTGAAGTGCCGGATGAACCACAGACCCATTTCGCCCATCGTCAGCCCGTGGCGCATCGGCATCGGCCCGGCGCCAACGAAGCTTTCCTGCCCGGGCAGCAGCGTGGTGCCTTCGACTGGCCGGCCGGCCGGATTGGGCCGGTCGAGCACCCACACGCTCTTGCCGTGCCGCGCAGCTTCCTCGAGCAGGTAGAGCAGCGTGGTGCAGAAAGTATAAATGCGGCAACCGAGGTCCTGCAGGTCGAACAGGAACACGTCAGCCGCGCTCATCATCTGGCCGGACGGGCGACGAACCTCGCCGTAGAGGCTAAAAATCGGGATGCCGTATTGCGAATCCGTCTCGTCCGCCGTCTCGACCATGTTGTCCTGCTTGTCGCCCTTGATCCCGTGCTGCGGGCCGAAGGCGGCGGTGACGTTGATGCCAGCGGCCATCAGCGCATCGAGGCTGTGCGTCAGGTCAAGCGTAACCGAAGCCGGGTGCGCGACAAGCGCGACCCGCTTACCCTCCAGCGGCCGCTTGAGCTCTGCCTCTGCCAGCAGGCGATCGATCCCGAACTTCATTAGGCGCCCGGTGCCGCAAGCTCCGCCGCGAAGCAAGGTGCGAGGTGGAAATCGGGCTTGGCTTCGGGATGCGCCAGCGCCCAGAAGCTCTTTACGCCGCCCTGTTCCTCAATGATCGCGCACAGGCCCATGGCGCTGGGCCCAGCAGGCAAACCGTCAACCGGGATCGCGGCATCGAATATTGCGAAGGTACTGCCCAGCCGCATCGTGCATTCCGGCTCGCGCGGGAACGGCCGCTCGCGCATGCCGTCGCGGTAGTGATCGAAATTGTAAGCATTCCAGCGTTCGGACGGCGACAGGTTGAGTTCGCAATAAGCGTCACTGCCCTTAGGTTTCAGGAATAGTTCGAAACAGGTCGTGCGCCACAGCTCGTCCGCGCGGCCCTTGCCCGCGAACGGCGGGACCACGAGGCCCGCCGCGCCGTCAATCCGCCAGCGCGCGCGCAGCCAGCTGGCGTCATGCCCGATGATCTTGGCTTCGACGTGGGTGACAGATGCCGGCGGAAACGCCGGGTGCGGCAGCAAGGCGTACATGCAGTGTCCTTATCCCATCCTTGCGCCATGTAAACTCACGGTCGGCGATCGGTACGCTGCACGGGACTGAGGCCGCGACCGTTAACATTTCAAGACCAATTCCCTGTCCGGGCATTGCCTGTCCCGCTGGCCTGGGCGATGCTGTGTCCGCGCAACTGGGAGACCGGGCATGACCCGCCTCGCTTCGAACTGGCCGACGCGGATATTGCGGGCGGTGATCGCCGTGTTCAGCATCGGGATCGCGGTTTATTCATATCGCTACCTTACCGGGACGGGCTCGCGTTCGCCCGAAGTTCTCGCCAACACGTTCGCCAATCCCTTCCTGATGCTGCACGTGGCGGGCGGCGCGACTGCCCTGCTGATCGGCTCGCTGCAATTCTTCCCCCGGTTGCGCAGCCGGCGATCGGGCGTGCACCGGCTGGTTGGGCGGGTCTATGTTGGCTGTTGCCTGCTTGGCGCCGCTGCGGGGTTGCCGCTGGCATTGGGATCGACCGCCGGCCCGATCGCATCCGGCGGCTTCGCCAGCCTCGCAGTGGCGTGGTTCGTGACGACAAGTCTTGGCTGGCGGCATGCCACCCAGCGCCGCTTTGCCGAGCACCGCCGCTGGATGCTGCGGTCATGGGCTGTGACGACAGCGGCGGTTTCGCTGCGCTTGATGCTGCCCGTCCCCCCCGCTCTCGGTTTCGACTTCTTCGATGGGTACCGGCTGATTTCGTGGCTCTGCTGGATATTCAATCTCGCTGTGGTCGAAGTATATTTGCGTTGGAGTGCGCGCGCGCCCGCCCGCCCGGCAGTCGAACTGGCTGCAACCGCCTGATGACGCGTGCGCAAAGTGTGCTAAGCGCGCCGCCCATGAGCCAGCACCAGTCCGAACTCCTGCGCCTGCTCGAAGCGCGCGGCTATATTCACCAGCTTACCGACGCGTCGGGACTCGATGCGCTCGCGCAAAAGCAGGTGGTGCCAGGCTATATCGGGTTCGACGCGACCGCGCCTTCGCTCCATGTCGGCAGCCTGGTGCAGATAATGCTGCTGCGCCGACTGCAGCAAGCAGGCCACAAGCCGATCGTGGTGATGGGCGGCGGGACGACCAAGATCGGCGATCCTTCGGGCAAGGATGAAAGCCGCAAGCTGCTGACCGCAGAGACGATCCAGGCCAATATCGCTTCGATCCGCACCGCATTCGAGCGCATGCTGGTGTTTGGTAACGGTCCGACTGATGCGATCATGGTCGACAATGCCGAGTGGCTCGATGCACTCGGCTATGTCGAACTACTGCGCGAGGTTGGCCCGCACTTCACCATCAACCGGATGCTGACGTTCGATTCGGTCAAGCTGCGGCTCGATCGCGAGCAGCCTCTGACCTTTCTCGAATTCAACTACATGATCCTGCAGGCCTACGACTTCCGTGAACTGGCGCTCAAGCATGGCTGTCGGCTGCAGATGGGCGGCAGCGACCAGTGGGGCAATATCGTCAACGGCATCGAACTTAGCCGGCGGATGGACGGGACCGAGGTCTTCGGCGTCACCACCCCGCTGCTGACCACCGCAGACGGCGCCAAGATGGGCAAGACCGCGGCGGGCGCGGTGTGGCTCAACGAAGCCCAGTTGCCGAATTACGATTTCTGGCAATACTGGCGCAATGCGGATGACCGCGACGTGGGCCGCTTCCTGCGCCTGTTCACAGACCTGCCGCTGGAGGAGGTCACCCGGCTCGAAGCGCTCGAGGGCAGTGAAATCAACGCCGCCAAGGTCGTGCTCGCCAACGAAGTGACCAAGCTGGTGCGCGGCGGCGACGCTGCCAGCAGCGCCGAGGCGACGGCTTCGGCCACATTCGCGGGTGGCGGTTTGGGTGGCGATTTGCCAGTGCTCGAAGTTCCAGCCGAAGGCATCCGTCTCGGCAATGCCTGCACCGAACTGGGCTTCACCGCCTCTAATGGCGAAGCCAAGCGCAAGGTGGCCGAAGGCGCCGTGCGGATCGACGACCAGCCGATGAGCGACCCCGGTTTCCTGATCCAGCTGGCCCCTGGCGCGGAACAGAAATTGAGCCTCGGGCGCAAGCGCCACGCCATTATGCGCGGTTCCTGAGCAAGTCCTTTACTCTTTCTCCAGCATTTGCTGCGAAAGGATGCCCTCAATAAGGGTTCAGGGAAGGACCGGAGTATGGCGGGCGGCGCACAGTTGTCTGTAACCGAGATGCGCCAAGCGGCGCGTCACCCCGTCGATCACCCGGTGATCGGCGAACACCGCGTTGATGGCGACATCAAGCTGCATATCAGCAATCTTTCCGCTCATGGCTTCATGGTCGATGCGGCTCCGCCGCTGTCGCGCGGCGATCGCGTGATCATTCGCTTGCCGTTGGTCGGCCGGATCGAGGCCTACTGCATCTGGATCGCCGACAATCGCGCCGGGTTCCAGTTCGAGCGCATCATCCGCTACGACGACTTCATGACCATGATCACCGAACTCCAGCCGAACCCGCGCCTGCGCCGCCGAGGCTGATCGCGCGGCGGCAAGCGCGGCTGTCACCCACGCAAGATTCTGACCGCTTGGCACTCACTCGTGCGCCTGCCATGGCGTGCGCGTGACCGATGCGACGACTGCGCCTGTAACTGAGCCGACCTCGCCGCTGCAGATCGCGGATTATCGCCGCTTCTGGCTCGCGCGCTTCCTGTCGGTCTTTGCCACGCTCTCGATGGTCGTGCTGATCGGTTACCAGGTCTATGACGTGGCCCGCGCGGATTATGGCATGGACCGCCAGCACGCGGCCTTCATGCTCGGCCTGCTGGGCGCAGCGCAGTTCGTGCCGCTGTTCCTGCTGACCCCGCTGGCCGGTGTTGCCGCCGACCGTTACGACCGCCGCCGCGTGGTGCTGTTTGCCAACAGCGTCGATTGTTTGCTCGCCCTCGCGCTGGCGATTGCCACCTTGAATGACGCGCTGACCCTGCCGCTGTTGTTTGGCCTTGCCGCCGGTCACGGCGCCGCGCGCGTGTTCAACGGCCCGGCGCTGAGTGCGATTGCGCCCAACATCGTCCCCCCAGCCCTGCTCCCGCGCGCCATCGCATTCGGTTCGATCGCCTGGCAGGTCGGTACGGTAATCGGCCCGGCAGTGGGCGGATTGCTGTTCGCTTGGGTGCCCTCGGCGCCGTATTTCCTGTCGTCGGCGCTGTTGTTGTTCGCGGGCATTCTCATCCAGACGATCCGACCGGTCCGCGCCCGCCACGATGGGCCGCAGGCACACCCGCTCAAGCAAATCACCGAAGGCTTCGTGTTTATCCGCCACGAGCGCTTTCTGCTCGGCTGCATCACGCTCGACCTGTTCGCGGTGCTGCTCGGCGGAGCGACCGCGATGTTGCCGGTCTTCGCGCGCGACATCCTGCAAGTGGGGCCGGAGGGTCTCGGCCTGATGCGCGGTGCTCCGGCCGTGGGTGCGGCATTGGTTGCGGCGTGGCTGTCCTACCGACCGTTCGAGGACAATGTCGGGGTCAAGATGCTGTGGGCGGTGGTCGCGTTCGGCGCGGCGACCATTGCCTTTGCCCTGTCGCGCAATTTCCTGCTCTCGCTCGGCATTCTCGCGCTGCTCGGGGCGGCGGACATGATTTCGGTCTTCATCCGCAGCTCGCTGGTCCAGCTCAATACGCCCGACAGCAAGCGGGGCCGCGTGTCAGCCATCTCCGGCCTGGCCATTTCCGCTTCAAACGAACTGGGTGAATTGCAGTCCGGGCTTGCCGCCGCCCTGCTTGGCGCCACCGGGGCGGTTGTGTCGGGTGGGGTGGGTGCGATAGTAATCACTGCGATCTGGGCCTGGATCTTCCCCGAGCTACGCCGGGCGAGGACCTTTTCCCCGAAATACCTGCACGAGGAACCTGGGAAGGAGCCCGCATCATGAAAGCCGACACTGTTCTCGCCACCATTGGCAACACACCGCACATCCGCCTGGCCAAGCTGTTCCCCGACCACGAGGTTTGGGTGAAGAGCGAGCGCGCCAATCCGGGCGGCTCGATCAAGGACCGCATTGCGCTGGCAATGGTCGAGGACGCGGAGAAATCGGGCGCGCTCAAACCCGGCGGCACGATCATCGAGCCGACCAGCGGCAACACCGGCATCGGCCTTGCCATGGTCGCGGCGGTCAAGGGCTACAAGCTGGTCCTGGTGATGCCCGAATCGATGAGCCTCGAGCGGCGCCGGCTGATGCTGGCCTATGGTGCCAGCTTTGATCTCACACCCAAGGAAGGCGGTATGAAAGCCGCCCTCGCCCGCGCGCAGGAACTGGTTGACCAGACCGAAGGCGGATGGATGCCGCAGCAGTTCGAAAACCCAGCCAACATCTCGGTCCACGCTCGCACCACGGCGCAGGAGATCCTCAAGGATTTCGCCGATACGCCGCCTGCGGTGCTGATCACCGGCGTCGGCACCGGCGGCCATCTGACGGCGTGCGCCGAAGTGCTCAAAAAGGCCTGGCCTGATCTCAAGGCCTACGCCGTCGAGCCAACGCTATCGCCGGTCATTTCCGGGGGCCAGCCCGGCCCGCACCCGATCCAGGGCATCGGTGCAGGGTTCATCCCGGCCAACCTGCATACCCAGTCGATCGACGGCGCAATCCAGGTCGCGCCAGAAGACGCCAAGGACATGGCCCGCCGCTGCGCCAGCGAGGAAGGCCTGCTGGTCGGCATCTCGAGCGGGGCTACGCTGGCCGCCATCGCCCAGAAATGCGCCGAGCTACCCGCCGGCACCCGCGTCATCGGGTTCAACTACGATACTGGCGAACGCTATCTCTCGGTGCCGGACTTCCTGCCGACAGAGTAGCGTTTCCAAGGAGCTTGCCATGAGGACCGCGTGGATTGCCTGCCTCGGCCTGATCGCTGCCAGTCCGGTAGTGGCGGCGGACCCTGCGCCAGACGCTGAAATAGTGGCTCTGCAGCAGCTTCAGGCTGATGCCTGGAATGCCCACGACATTGATCGTTACGCCGCGCTGTTCACCGCCGATGCCGATGTCATCAACGTGCTTGGTTGGCATTGGCAAAGCCGGGAAGAGCTGCGGCTAAAGCTCGGCTCCGGCTTCGCGTCGGTGTTTGCCCATTCGCGGCTGACCATCAGCGAAGTTTCGGTTGAATGGCTCAAGACGGACATCGCCGTAGCGCAAGTGCGTTGGACAATGACCGGCGCGCTCAGCCCCACCGGAGCTGCGGCTGACACGCCCGAGCAGGGAATCCAGACGCAAGTCCTGGTGCGGCAGGACGGCCACTGGCTGATCACCGACTTCCAAAATACCAATTCGGTGCCCGAGCGCGCGTTTCCGCCGCAGCGCTGACTGCTTCAGCGCGTCGGAAGTGCAAACGTGACGTAAGCGTTCGGACCAAACGCGGGCTGGCCCTTTTGCGGGAACAGCCCGTCACCGCCACGGGCACGGTGATGTACTGCCGCCGCGAGGGTTGATACCGCGATCAGGCGCTGCACTTTGGGCGAAGTCCGCATCAGTCCACATCTCCCTGGAAGTCTTTTGGTGGCGCAAGCGCCCAGCATTCATAGCGCAGGGTCAAGGCGAGACAATCGAACCCGCGTTGACTATGCCCCACCTGCCCAAACCGCATTGCAGGATATGCCGCATGGAACTCGAACCCCTTGCCTACGCCGATGGCGAGACCGCCCTCACCGCTTTGGTCGCGCGTCCCGTGGGCACCCCCAAAGCAGCGGTGTTAGTATTCCCGACAATCATGAACCCCTCGGCTTCGGTCGAGGCCAAGGCGCTGGCACTGGCGGACGCGGGCTATCTGGCGCTGATCGCGGACTTCTACGGCAAGCAACCGGCAGACTTCGACGAGTCGCGCACCTTGGCAGCGGAAATTCGTCCTGATCCCGCTACTTACCGCAAGCGGCTCAAAGCCGGTCTCAAGACTCTGGCGTCGCTTCCCGAAGCGCAAGACCGGCCGATTGCCGCGATCGGCTTCTGCATGGGCGGACAGGCAGCGCTTGAACTGGCCCGCGACGGCGCTCCGCTGTTTGCGGCGGTCAGCTTCCATGGCTTGCTCGATACCGGGCTGCCCGCCGAGCCGGGTCAGATCACTGCGCGCATCCTGGTGTGCCACGGCGATGCCGACCCGATGGTCCCGCGCAGTCAGGTGCTTGCCTTCTGGGAGGAGATGGACGCGGCCGGGGCCGACTGGCACTTTCATGCCTACAGCAAGGTGAAACACGGCTTCACCAACCCCGCCTCGCCAGCCAGCAACCCAGCCGTCGCCTATGACGCCAGTGCCGACCGGCAAAGCTGGGCCGCGATGCTGGAACTGTTTGACGAGGTGCTCGGTTAGCCGGGCATATGCCCACGCCAACGCCCACTAACCTCGCAACCCTGCGCCCGGCTGATCCCGCGTTCGGCAAATCGCTTGCGGGCGCTACATGGAATGCCCGGCTGGCAGGTGCGCGCGCTCCAGCCGGTATCGTTGCAGTCCGCACGGCAACAGACGCTGCGGCAGCCATCCGCAAGGCTGCTTCCGAGGACCTCAAAATCTCGCCGCGCGGGAGCGGGCACCACTACGAAGCAGCGGCGCTGCGCGATGGCGGGCTGATGCTCGACCTTGGCGGGCTCGACTTCATCGAGGTCAATGCGAAGGCGCAGACCGCGCGGGTTGGCGCGGGCGTGAAGGGCGGACATCTTGCAAAGTGCCTCGCCGCCCGTGGCCTCGCCTTCCCGGTCGGCCACTGCGCCGATGTCGCGCTCAGCGGCTATATCCTCGCTGGTGGGTTCGGCTGGAACGCCGGCGAATGGGGACCAGCCTGCGCCAATGTCCGCGCTATCGAGATGGTCACCGCTGCCGGCGACATCGTGGTGGCGAGCGAATCCGAGCACGCCGACTTGTTCTGGGCGGCACGCGGCGGCGGGCCGGGTTTCTTTGCCGCGATCACTGCCTATCACCTCACGCTCCACCCGCTGCCCGGCGCAGCTTTCGCGTTGAGCCACACATTCACCGCCGCCAGCGCCCCGGCGCTCGCCAATTGGCTGACGGCAGCAACAGCCACCGCGCATCCCTCCGCCGAAATTGTGTGCCTGGTTGGCATCGATCCCGAATCCAGGCAGCCGACCGTAACCGTGCGGGCGATTGCCGTGGGCGCCGACGAAGCCGGCGCCCGTTCGCGGGTTGCGTCGTTCCTGTCGCCGCCCGCCGAGGCTGAACCACTGGGCGAGCCACAAGAGGAATCGCTGGACTTTACCGAGCTCGGCAAGTTTTCAGCCATGCCGTCGGGCAAGCGCGTCGCCGCCGATCATGTGTGGAGCGACGCGCCGCTGGGTGACCTGCTGCTCGCCGTTTATACGCTTGCCGAGGCCCCGAGCCCACTCTCGACGATCAACCTGGTCTCGCTCGGCGGCGATGGTGCGGTGCCCTCGCGGCCCCACGGTGTGCACGGCGCGCTCTCGGTCGGCGGCGGCGCGGGCGCGGGCATCTACGCAATGTGGGACGATGCGGCGGACGACGCGGCCAATTGCGCCTGGGTCAGGCAAGTCGATGCCGCTCTCGCCCCCCTGCGTTCGGGCCGCTACGTGGGTGAGGCTGATCTTACGGCAGGACCGGAGCGGCTGGGTGAATGCTTCACGCCCGAAGCTCTCGGACGACTGGGCGCGCTGCGCCAACAGTATGACCCGCACGGCCGCTTTTTCACCTGGCCATGAATCAATCGCGCAGGAATTGCTCCGGAGCGAGCGCCATCAGCACTTCGGCCCCCGCCTCGACCTTGCGCCGCAAACCGGAAACTTGCGGCAAGGCATGCAGCGCATAATGCCGCGCGGTCGCCAGCTTGGCGGCGCAGAATGGATCGCTCGCCTCGGGCAGAGCTGCGGCGGCAAGGCGCACCCACATCCAGCCCACGGCCAGCACACCCAGCAACTGCAGGAACGCATAGGACCCCGCACCGAGGTGATCGCCATCCTGCTTGCCTGCCGAGAGTAGCCATTGTGCCGCCTCGCGCGCTTCGTGCACGGCTTCGCGCAGCGGTACGGCGATGAACCGCAAATCCGCGTCGGCACTCTCGCAGTCGGCCAGTACGCGGGCGAAGAACCGTTCGGCCACCTCGCCGCCGTCGCGCAC
>JBDSDZ010000016.1:0-22219 GCA_039920345.1 Croceibacterium sp. | reverse complement strand
GCCTCGCGGCAATCCGCAGCTGGTCCTATATCTGCCAGCGTCCCGACTGGGTGCTCGCGCGCGCTGAAATGGCCGCCCGCGCCCGCGCCGCCGAAGCGCGGCTGTCGGATGCCTTGCACCAGCGGCTCACCGAACGTTTCGTCAATCGGCGGACTGCGGTATTGATGAAATCCATGGGAAGAGACCCAGCCCTTTTGCGCGTGGCGCTGGACGAGTCTGGCCGGGTCACGGTGGAAGACCAGCCGATCGGGCACCTTGAGGGATTCCGCTTTGTTGTTGACGCCATGGCGAGCAGCGAAGACCGCAAGTTGATGCTGGCGGCGGCGGAAAAGCACTTGCCGCACTTGCTGGCGCTGAAGGCGCAGGCGCTGGTGCGCGACGAGTTGGGCGAACTTGTGATCGAACAGGGCGAGATCCGCCGCGACGGACGCGCCATTGCGCGGCTGGAGCGCGGCAAATCGCCGAGCCGCCCGCGGGTGGTACTCGAAAAGACGCTCGGGCTGCTCGACCGGGCGCACAAGGCGCGGCTGACCGAAGCGCTCGGGCATTGGCTGGACGGTGAGCTCGAGCCGCTCGCCCCCCTGCGCGCGATCGAAACCGCCGCCCTTGACCCTGAGGCCGGGAGCGAAGTGCGCGCGCTGTTGCTCACGCTGGCCGATGGCCACGGGGTAATTCCGCGCGAACGGGCCGACTTGGCGCGAGTCCCGAAAGACCGGCGCCCGTTCTTGCGCCGGCTTGGCGTCATGATTGGCGCGCTCGATGTCTTCATGCCCGCACTGCTCAAACCATCGCCGCGCCACCTGCTGCGCGCCGTTGGTGCCGATCCGCGCCCCCTGCGCCCCGGCATGGAAGCGGTCATCGAAGGCGCGCGCGAGCTGCCCGCAGGATATCGCCGCGCGGGCGGCCAGGCGATCCGCGTCGACCTGGCCGAAAAGCTGTTCCGTACCGCGCATGATCAGCGGGCGAAGGCAGCGGGCCGCGCATTCCGGCTCGATCTCGCGCTGGCTACTTCGATGGGCTTGCAGGCGGACAATGCACGCCATCTGCTGCGCGATGCTGGTTTCCGCCCGGGCGCGGTTCGCGCATTGCCGGTGGGCGGGCTCGGACCGCCGGCGCCCCTCTCGTGGAGCTGGCGCCCGCCGCGCCGCGATGCATTGGTGCAAAGGCCCGAGGTCGTCGAAGTGGCCGAGGGCAGCGCGTTTGCCGCCCTGGCAGGACTCATGCGTTGAATCCGGGCAAAGCGCGGCTCGACAAGCTTCTGTTCTGCCTTCGGTTCGCGAAAAGCCGCGCGCTGGCGCAGCGCTGGATCGACCAGGACCACATGCGGCTCAACGGTGTTCGGGTGACCAAGCATGACCAAGGTGTGAGCGTAGGCGATGTCTTGACCCTGCCACTGGCGCGCCAGGTGCTGGTAATCGAGTTGCTCGCCCTGCCGCAGCGGCGCGGTGCAGGCGGGGAAGCGCGCGCCTGTTATCGCCCCCTTGACGCTGGACCGGCAAAGGCCATAGCAGGCCGACAACCGCCGCAAGCAGAAAGAACCGTGCCGCAATGACCTATGTCGTCACCGACGCCTGCATCAAGTGCAAGTACACCGACTGCGTCGAGGTCTGCCCGGTCGACTGCTTCTACGAAGGCGAGACGATGCTGGTGATCAACCCGTCGGAATGCATCGACTGCGGCGTGTGCGAACCCGAATGCCCGGCCGAAGCGATCCTGCCCGATACCGAGGGCGGGCTCGAGACATGGCTCGAGCTCAACACCAAGTTTTCGGCAGAGTGGCCCAATATCACCGAAAAGAAGGAGCCGCCTGAAGACGCTGACGAGCACAAGGGCGAAGACGGCAAGTTCGACAAGTACTTCACGCCGGATCCCGGCGAGGGCGACTGAACGCCTGACCTACGCGGCGCTTTTCGAAGCGCCCGTGGCGACCTCCCGGGCGGGGGGTGGTAATTTTATTGCGAATCTGCTACAATCCTGTCGACTGTCGCGCTTTAGTTAGGGCGCCAGACTGAGAAGGAAGGTCGGTTTCCGCCACCAGCGTCAATCAATAGGCAAGTCAGGCCGCCGATGGGTCGTGCGGTCGGAACTTTGCTGACGCCTGTTAAGGCTGGAATCACTCCCGCAGGAAAGGAATGTACATGGTTGCCAATTCCCCCGCTTTTGATGTCGGCGATTACGTGGTGTACCCCAAGCACGGGGTCGGCCGGGTGGTCGAACTGCAGAGCGAGGAAATCGCCGGAATGAAGCTCGAGCTCTACGTGCTCCGCTTCGAAAAGGAGCGCATGACGCTGCGCGTTCCGGTCAACAAAGTCGAAGCCATCGGCATGCGCAAGCTCTCCAGCGACAAGACGCTGAAGGAGGCCATGGAAACGCTCAAGATGAAGCCGAAGGTCAAGCGCACCATGTGGTCGCGCCGCGCCCAGGAATACGAAGCCAAGATCAATTCGGGCGACCTGGTGTCGATCGCTGAAGTGACGCGTGACTTGTTCCGGCCGGAAGACCAGCCCGAACAAAGCTATTCCGAACGGCAGATCTTTGAAGCCGCTTCCAGCCGTCTCGCGCGCGAACTGGCCGCGATGGAAAAGACCGACGAGCCGACCGCTCAGGCTAAGATCCTCGATGTTCTGAAGCAGTACGCGCCGCAGTACTACGACAGCAGCGAAGTCGCCTGAAACTTTACCCGTTTCGGGGTTTGAGAGGCCGTCCGGGGCAACCCGGGCGGCCTCTTTTGTTTGCGGGGGCGCTCGGCAAAGCACCCATGCGATCCGACGAACGCGATTGAAAAGAGGGTCGCGCTTGCGTATTACTGCCCTAATACAGGAATACGGAGACCGGCGATGCGCATGAACGGCTTTTTCAAAACCATGGGTCCTTTCGTGGCGCTGGCTGCGCTTGGCGCGCTGGCGGGCTGTGGAGACCGTAATTTCGGCTTCAACTGGGGCGGCGAGGAAGGGGTCAAACTGGCCGAATTGAACCTTGCGGGCACAGCGCCCGACGAAATCGTCATGTTCGGACCCGACGCCGTGCAGGTCACCAGCGGCGAGCCGTTTGCGGTCACCGTCGATGGCGACGAGGCGGCCGCCAAGCATGTTCGCTTCAAGCTCGAAGACGGTACGCTGGGTATCATGCGCGAACACGGCAACTGGAGTACCAACGGCGTAGCGACCATTCACGTTACGGTGCCCAATGCGCGGCGGCTGATCCTCGCCGGTTCCGGTACGATGACCAGCGACAAGCTGTCGGGCAATGCGCATGTCTCGATCGCCGGTTCGGGCCACCTGGCTACACCAAGCGTCGCGGCAACTTCGCTCAAGGTCGAAATCGCCGGGAGCGGCACCTACGATGGCGCCGGCACGGCCGATTCGCTTGACCTGTCGCTCGCGGGAAGCGGTATGGGCAGTATGGCGGGCCTCAAGGTGGGCAGCGCCAAGGTCAACATTGCTGGCTCGGGCGAAGCAGTATTCGCCTCGGACGGAGATGTGGATGCGCGAATTATGGGCTCGGGCACGGTGACGGTTCGCGGATCGGCCCGCTGCAAGGTCAATTCGGTCGGCTCGGGCGGGCTGGTGTGCGAACGCGAACCTGAACACGCGGGCTGATCACTGGTTCATTGCCAGGTAACGCGAAGCGCGGCAGAAACAGGGGCGGAAGGACTGCCCATGCCTCGCTTCGCGTACTTGCCCCTTGCCGCGCTCGCCCCGTTGCTGCTGGGGGGCTGCCTGGCCAAGACCGCACTCGACATCGTAACGTTGCCGGTAACGATCGCCAGCCGCGGAGTTGACCTGGCCACCACCAGCCAGTCGGAAGCGGACCAGAAGCGTGGCCGCGAAATTCGCCAGCGCGAAGAACAAGTCGGCAAACTCCAGCGCGACTACGGCCGGCAGATGGCCAAGTGCCAGGACGGCGATCGTAACGCGTGCGAACAAGCCCACCAGAGCTATGCGCAGATCCAGCAATTGCTGCCTGGATTGCCGGTTGAACCTAACTAACTCGCGGCGCGGCGCAGCCGGTCGTTGATGGCGGTGCCGATGCCCTCGTATGGTATGGCGGCAACGGCGATGTTTGGCTGCCGCGACGCCGCAGCCCGGTGTAGGCAGGCATAGAGCCGGGCCGCCGCCTGCGCGAGGTCGCCACTTTCGGATAGCGAGCAGTCGCCCGCCACAGGCCCGAACCCGATGAGGAATTCATCCTCCCCTGCCTCGCTTGCATCAAGTCGCAGCGGTTTGCCGGGTGAATAGTGACGCGCCAGCTGGCCTGGCGCCTCGATCCCCGCATCGACCAGCGGCCGCGGAGCACCCAGCATGCCAGACAATTCGCGCTCGCTGATCGGGCCCGGTCTCAGAAGCTGCCACGAGCCGTCAGGTCGAAGGGCCACAATCGTCGATTCCAGCCCCTGTGAGCAGTGGCCGCCATCAAACAGGGCATCGAGAGCCCCGCCGAGCGACTTGGCCACGTGAGCGGCCTGGGTGGGGCTTACATCGCCGCTGCGGTTGGCCGAGGGCGCGGCCAGCGGGACGCCCAGTTCTGCCAGCACGGCTTGCATCAGCGGATGGTCGGGAACGCGCAAGGCGATGGTTGGCAGGCCGGCCGTCACCGCCGGGGTAATCGGCGTGTCTGCGCGCGCGGGCAGCACCAACGTCAACGGACCCGGCCAATAGCGCTCTGCGAGTTGCCCGGCGCGCGCATCAAACACGGCCAGCCTGGCCGCAACTTCCAGCGATGCAACGTGCACGATCAGGGGATTGAAGTCCGGCCGACCTTTGGCGCAGTAGATCCGCGCGACAGCCGCCTCGCTGTCGGCCCGCGCAGCGAGGCCGTAGACGGTCTCGGTCGGCAGCGCGACCAGGCCGTCGGCGCGCAACAACTGCGCCGCGCGGGCAACCCCGGCGTCGTTCGGTTCGAGCCACTCGGGTGCCTGCTTGCCCGTCATCGCCGCGGCCTATAGGCCAGCACACCATGAAAGACCAAGGCGCTGCCTCCGCAGCAACCGACTGGAAGCTGCACGCCGCCTATGTCTGGCTCGGCACGGCTGCGCGAGCCGTTCCGCGGATCGACGCGCCTCCCCTGGCGTTGCTGCGCGGGATCGACCGGCAGAAGGACACCGCCGCGCAGAACGTCCTGCGCCACGCCCACGGTCATGCTGCGCACGACATGCTGCTGTGGGGGGCGCGCGGGATGGGCAAGTCGGCGCTGGTCCGCTCCGCTGTTGCCGCAGCGCAGGAGGCCCACGCGGGCGACCTGGCGCTGGTCCAGGTGGCGACCGATGCGGTGGCCTCGCTGTCCGGGCTGTTTTCCGAACTCGCCCCGGTCGAGCGCCGCTTCCTGGTGTTCATCGACGATCTTGGCTTTGCCGAAGGCGACACCCTCGGCCCGCGCCATTTGCGCAGCTGGCTCGACGGCGGCGTGGAGGCGCGACCCGACAATGTGCGCCTTGCCGTCACCTCGAACCGCCGCGCGATTGTTTCACGCCACGGGGCCGAACAGGACGACCCGCTCAACCCGCGCGATGCGGTCGATGACCAATTGGCGCTGGCCGACCGCTTCGGCCTCTCGCTCGGCTTCCACGCCTGCTCGCAGGACGATTACCTGGCCATCGTGCGCGGCTATGCCGACGAATTTGGCCTGCCCTGGGTCGAAGCCGAGGCGCTCGAATGGGCCAAGCGTCGCGGTGCCCGGTCGGGACGCGTCGCTTGGCATTACGTGGTCGAGCTTGCCGGGCGCGCGGGTAAATCGCTCACCCGCTGACTGGACGGATCAGATCGCCGGCTGCTTGCCGAAATCCGGCGCCTTATCGGGATTGAGCTCACGCGGGGCCGGCATCCGCTCAGTCCGCTGGCGCATGACCAGTTTGGCGGGCTGGGCGCCCGGCGCGGTGACCCGCCAGATAATGTTCGCCGTATCGTCACTCACCAGCAAGGCGCCGGTCTTGTCCCATGCGACCCAGGTCGGGCGGCCATGGGTCTGGCCGTTGGCCGCCAGGAAGCTGCTCAGCACCTGCACCGGTTTGCCGACCGGATTGCCGCGATCGTCGAAATGAACGAACACGACGTCATAGCCCGACGGCGGCTTGCGGTTCCACGAGCCATGGCGGGCGATGAACGCGCCCTGCCCGAACACATCGCCCATGGTCGAACCATCGCGCGTGAACGCCAGGCCGAGCGCCGCGACGTGCGGCCCCAGCGCATATTCGGGCGTACGGGTGTAGTCGGTCAGGAAGTTGGGCATCGGGATCGTGACGCGGTCGTCGATCTTGTCGCCCCAATAGACCCACGGCCATCCGTAATTCACGCCCACCGGGACATTGGTCAGGTAATCCGGCACGAGGTCGGAGCCGAGCTGGTCGCGCTCGTTGACCGTGACCCACAGTTCCCCGCTCCACGGGTTCCACGCAAGGCCGTTGGGATTGCGGATACCGGCGCCGAACAGGCGCGATTCGCCGCTGGCGATGTCGAACTCATGGATCGCCGCGCGGCCTTCCTCGGCGTCGATGCCATTGTCGCCAATGTTGGAGGATGATCCGACCGCGACATAGAGCTTGGTGCCGTCCTTGCTCAGCAGCACGTTGCGCGTCCAGTGGTTGCCCGCCGCCGGCAAGTCCATCAGCTTGACCGGGTTGCCGGTGATCGCATTAGCCCCTTCGGCGTAATCGAACCGCAGTAACGCGTCATGGTTGGCGACGTAGAGTTTGCCGTCCTGCCATGCGATGCCCGAAGGCGAGGACAGTCCGGTGCGCAAGTCATGCCGCTCCTCGGCGCGGCCATCGCCATCGGCGTCGCGCAGCAGGACCAGTTTGTCCGGCGAAGGCACGTCGGCCCCGGCTTTGCGGAAGAGGAACCCGGCGACCAGGTTGGTAATCGGGTTGCCGCCAGCAACAATCCGCGACGGAGCGTTGCTCTCGGCCACCAGGACATCACCATTAGGCATCGTGAACATCGTGCGCGGGTGCTCGAGGCCCTCGGCAAAGCGCGTGACCGTCAGGCCCGCCGCCGCTGTCGGCGCGGCACCGTCAGCCCAACCGATTGGCGTCGCCACAGCCACGGTCGGGATCGTTTGCGCATCGGGTTCGGCCAGCGTCGGATCAGATCCGGTAACCTGGTCGACCGAATATTCGGCGGTTTGTCCGCGCGTCAGCCACCAGCCCAGCGCAAGCAGGATCAGCAGCAGGACGACGAGGGCGATGAGGATTTTCTTGAGGGTGCTCATGCGGCGCTGGATAATCCAACGCCGACTAGGCGGCAACGCCTTCTGCGCTTAAAAGCCCGCGCCATGTACGACTTCGATAATGACGCCGCCCTGCCCAAGCCCGAACTCTATCGTGATTTGCTGTCGGCCGCCCAGGCGCTGACCGCTGACGAGCCGGATGCGGTCGCCAACATGGCCAACCTCGCCGCACTGGTGTGGCAACTGGTGCCGGATCTCAATTGGGCTGGATTTTACCGCCTGATCGAGGGTCAACTGGTCCTCGGCCCATTTTGCGGCAAGCCGGCATGCATCCGCATCGCGCTGGGTAGCGGCGTTTGCGGCACTGCGGCGGCCGAGGCACAAACGCAGCGGGTGGACGACGTCCATGCTTTCCCGGGCCACATCGCCTGCGACGCCGATAGCCGGTCCGAACTGGTCGTCCCGGTGATGCGCGGCGGAGCGGTGATTGCGGTTGTCGATCTCGACAGCCCGACTCCCGGCCGATTCGATGCCGAGGACCAGGCCGGGATGGAGGCGCTTGCTGCCATGGCCGCCGCGCGCATCTGACGCGTCAGGGCGAGGCGCCGCCGGGCGGACTTGCCGCCTGCGCGACAGTCAGCGCCGGGCGCAGCTGCAGGTTACCGAGCCGCTCGGTGGCGTTGTCCGGCCCAATCTCGACGCTTTGCGCGACCCCGCTGGCCAGCGTGAGGCCCAGCGCCCGCGCGCTGCCGTCCGCGATGCGCAGGCTGTACCGGCCATAGATCACGCGTTCGAACAGGAAAAAGCCGTCGTACTCGCTCAGCGTATCGGCCGCGACAGCGCCCTGGGTATCAACCAGTTCCAGCTCGACCCCCGCGAGCGAGGTGCCTTCTGGTGAAGTCAGCAGGCCTTCGACTTCCCCGGTCGGCGAGACGGCGATCTCAACCACCGCGGCGACACCCGGGCGCGGCGTGACCACCACGCCCTTGCCCCGCGGGACCAGGAACGGGTCGGGCAGCGTCGATTCGTCGATCGATACCAGAACCTTGTCATACGGCTGCAGCCCCTGGACAAAGGCATGGCCTTCGGCGTCGGTCGGATCGGCCGCGCCGTGCTGGCCGGCGGTGATGCCGACGCCTTCAAGCGCTTCTTCGCCCGGTGACCGCACGCCGTCACCGTTCTGGTCGAGGAAAACCGACACCGCCGCCTCGCCGCGTTCGGCCAGCTTGTCGCCCGACATCCGCCAGCCGCCGCCGAGCGGATCAGGGCCAAAGCTGAAGGCGGCGGTCAGGCTCAGGCCCATGTCGCCGTTTGTATCCATCCGCCCGCTACCGCGCAGCGCAAACTGGCGGAACTGGCGCACGTAGCCCATTTCGAACGAGGTAATCCCGTTGCGATGGGTGTGTTCGACATCGAGCCGCAAGTCGGACCGGTCGTCGAGCGCCTTTTCGAGCGTCAACTTGGCCGAATCGAAGCCTTGGCGAGGCCCTGTCAGGCGATAGTTGACCTCGCCGCGCGCGGTCAGTCCAAGAAAGCGCGTATTGGCCAGCACGCCGGTCTGGAACCCGTCATCATCGTTGCTCCCGCCTTGCGTCGTGCGCCGGATGACAAACCCGGTCAGCGCCATGCGCGGCAAGATCAGCGAGGCCCGCATTAGCATTTCGTTAACCTTTCGACCGTCGCGCTGGGTCGTGCGGCGGAAACCGGCCGAGAGCGGTACCGGCGTGCGGCCAGCATGGACGACCGTATCGACCTGGAACTGGTGCGAACTGCGTTCATTGGCGCCGACCAATCCGCTTTCGTACTGGCCATCGACGAAGAAACTCTCCGCCTGAATGTTGATTGTGCCCAGCCGGCCAAGCAATTCAGCGCGATACGCCCGGCCGCTGCCGAATTCCTGCGCCCCGCTCAGGTTGAGCAGGATCGGCCCGAGCGCGCGCTGCAGGTTCAGCTCGGCATAATCGCGCCGGGCGAGGTCGAGATAGAGCGAATGACCGCTTGCCCCGATCACCGTGCGGCGATCGAGGCCGTATTGCAGCCCGCCAGCATATTGCCACCCCCGGTCGAGCCAGCCGCCAGGCGGATCGCTGCCAAAATTGATCAGGTCGCGATTGCGCTGGATGACCCCGGCCCAATACTCGAGCTTGCCCGGCGCGATCGCGCCCAGTCCCACCGGAATGGCCTGGCTTTCGCGGCGGACCTGCCCTTGCGGCCCGTAAAGCACGACTTCGAGGTCGTTGTTGCCGTAGATCAAGTTGACCTCGAATTCGTAGCGCCCGTCCGAACTGCCGCCCTGGAACGCCAGCAGCTGGCCGTTGCGATAGAGCTCCGCGTCCCAGCCGAGTGGCAAGGCCCCGCGCAAGATCGTGCTGCCAAAGCGTGTCGGCCGGTTGAGCGCGCGATTGCTGAGGAAAATACCGCGGCCGACACCAGGTGCGCCGGCGATGTTACCCGACGGCATTTCAACATCACCGCCGATGACCTGGGTCGCCTTGAGAGGGCCGAGTAGATGACCATCCGGATCCATCCGATAGGCGCGCAGCCGCAGGCTATTGGGCACGCCGCTGATGTCCGACGCCAGACGCATGTCAAAGCTCGCGTGGGCGATTTCTCCCGCCGCGTAGATCTCGTAGCGGGCGGTGACATTCTGGGTGCCAGAACCCGAGCGGAAGTCTGTCCGCGCCATGACATCCACCGACGGTGCGCGCCACATGGCATAAGGCTGGCGCGCCTGCGGATAGGTCGACAAGTCGTGCGAGCTATCGGGGCGAAGTCGTGCGGCACGACTTCTGCGTTCCAGGGCTTCCATGAACGGCAGCGGGCTCTCACTGTCGAGCTCGAGCACCGAATCGCGTAAGTCCGCGTGGATGGTCACGCCCAGCCAGCCGCTTAGCGCGGCCGTGTCGACACACCAGCCTTCGGGGGAGTCGTAGAGCTCACCCGGCTGCAAAGGACGGGTGTTGTTCACGATTTGTACTGTATTTGCGTCACGCTCGATGGTGAATTTCTGGCTTTCCGCGAAGATCCAGCCAGTCGCGCGGCGCGACTTCCGGTCGAGCCGGATCGGCAGGTTGAGCGACTGAATGACGTCGGCCAGGTCGACACATACGCCGCCAGGCGTTTGATAACCGCGGATTTCGCTGGAAAGGCGGTACTTCTTCACCTGCAACTGAAGCAGCACGAGATCTTCTTCGTTCGGCGTGTACGTCGCCTGCGCAGCCGCCGTGCCCGCTGTAAACAGCGCAAGAGCCGCCGCGATGCTCGCGACGGCCCTACGGCGCCAAGGGTGGAAATGAAGCATCATAGCAGCTGGGGCGCCAGCTGGTCCTGCGGCTTAGCCGAGCACCGAATCGAGCGAGGTGATCAGCGCGCCGCCGTCTTGCAGTGGTTTGCGGAACTCCACACGCACCGCGCCATGCATGGCCGCAGCCTGGTCAGGCGATAGCGCAAACGCGGCGTGGCGGCTTTCGATCTCGGGATAGACGCCCAAACCACGGACCACGAACAGCGGCTCCGGATTGCCCTGGCCATAAACCAACAGGTCGCCATAGACAGAAGCCTCGCCGGCGCGGGAAATGTCGACCGCAAAAGTCGGCCCGCTCGCACTCTGGACAATCTTGGGATTGGCCAGCGCAGTGGTCACTTGCAGCGCGCCCTTGCGGATGATGATCGGCATGGTGATGCCGTAAATCGGGGTCAGGTTGATCACGAGCCCGTTTTCCGGCGCATCCGCGACCGGCTCCACCGGCTTGACCTTGGGGATGGCGGCGAACGACATGTGCACGCGGTATTCGCCGTCGGGCAGGTCTGCCCCCGGCCGCGCGCTGATGCGAATCGACTGCGGCTCCGACGGCGGCAGCGTTACGCGGCGCGGGGCATAGCGAATCATCTCGAGCGCAGCCTTTTCGGTCACGTTGGCCTGGCTCTCGTCGACCGGTTCAAGCTCGCCATCGGGCGACATACGGCGCAGTTCCAGGGTAACCCGATACGTCGCCTCTTCGCTGCCGATGTTCGACAGGATGACTTCGCCGCCCCTGCGGCCATCGAGCACCAGACGCGTGGGCGCGATCAGCAAGTCGCCCTGGGCGGCCAGCGGCGCCGGCGCGAACAGGGCGGCGGTGGTGAAAAAGGTGGCTGCCAAGCAGCGCGGCAAGACCCGTCCAAGCGGCATCGGTTAACTCCCTCATGCCCCGAACTTAAAGGGCTTGTCCGTACGGGTTTCTACCTTAGGCAAGCGCGGTTAATTCGGCGTAAACCGTGATTCCGCGGGCCCAATAACGAAAGGGCCACCCCGCGAATGCGAGATGGCCCCTTGTTGTGCTTCGACCGGGCGAAAACGCCCGGCTATCAATCAGTTGTAAGCAACCTGTACGGTCAACGAGCCGGTGTAGACGCCCGGCGCCTGCAGCGGATAAACCGTCAGCGTGCCGCCGACGGTGAACGAGCCGAGGCCAGCCGCATCGAGCGTGACCTGGTTACCGGCGAGGCTGGTGGCGAAAGTCGAGGCGGTAAGCGTGCTGGCCAGGCCAACCGGGACCACACCCACGTGGTTGAGCGTTTCCGTGGCATTGACGAATGAAACGTCAACCAAGGTGCCGCCAAGACCGGTCACATTGAACGTCGGTGCGTCGGTCGTCCCCGCGCACACCAGGTTGGTACCGCACGAGGTGCGGGTGCCGGTGGTGTCTACCACCAAGTCCGTCGGGCCAGTAATACCGCCATCAGCGATCGTGCCGAAGTCGAGCGTATCGTCAGTCGGATCAACGTCGACCGACAGGGCAGTAAGGATTTCGGCAGTTACGTCAGCCGAATCGGAGGTGGCAGCCGAAGCGGCAGAGCCGATGGCGAGCGAGGCAAGGGCCACCCCGACAGCAGCGTTACGGATAATGGACGTCATAGATATAATCCCTTCCAAGCGAGAACGGCATCGCGGGCACCCCTTGCTCGCGAACGGGTAAAGTTGCCCCGTTGGAAAGGGTAAATAGCAGCAGCTCGTTCAAACTTGGTCGGCAAGGATGGTTAACTTTGAGTGATTTTGCTTAAGTTTAAAAACTTAGATTCCTCCCCCGGTTAAGCGCTGGCAGATCAGATCGAGCTGGTCGAGCGTGCGATAGCGTATGGTAACCGCGCCCGAGCGCGGATCGGTATCGGCGGCAATCCGCACCGGCAGGCCAAGAAATTCCTCAAGGTGGGTCTGGACCGCGACGATGTCGGCGTCGCTCGCTGCATCGCGGGCGGACCGCGCCTGGCGCCGGGTGGGCGATTCGCTGCTCGGGCGGCGCGCCAATTTCTCGACTTCGCGCACGGATAGCTTGCTATCGACCGCGCGCTGGGCGAGCGCTTCGGCATCATCGCGGCCGACGAGCGCACGCGCGTGACCCATATCGAGGCGCCCCGCTTCGAGATGATCGAGCACGGCGACAGGCAATGTCAGCAGGCGCTGCAAGTTGGCGACGTGGCTGCGCGACTTTTCGACCAGCCCGGCAATCTCGGCCTGGGTCATCGATTCGCGATCGGCCAGGCGCTGGTACGCGCGCGCCTCTTCGACCGGGTTGAGATCTTCGCGCTGGATATTTTCGATCAGCGCCAGCGCCATCACTTCGCGCTCTTCGAGTTCACGAATTAAGGCCGGAATTTCATGTAGTTGTGCCTTCTGAGCCGCCCGCCAACGGCGCTCTCCCGCAACCAGTTGGTACCTACCGCCGGCGAGCGGACGGACGATTACCGGCTGAATAACGCCGCGCGCGGAAATCGACGCCGCCAGCTCATCGAGCGCCGCTTCATCAAACCGGCGGCGCGGCTGGTCGGGGTGCGGTTCAATCGAAGCGACCGCCAGGTTGGCGAGCCCGTCGGTCTTTCGGGCTGTGATTGAGTCGCCCGGTTCACCCGTCGATCCTCGGCCCTGAGTGACCAGCGGTTCTTCGCGCCGCGCTTCACCAAGAAGAGCGCCCAAGCCGCGGCCAAGGCGACGTCGCTGGCCAGACTGCGAATCGGTCCGATCCTCGGTGCTCATGCGGCTTTCCTTTCTTGCGGCAGGCGTCCGATCAATTCGCGGGCGAGCGCCATGTAGGCTCGGCTGCCGGCACAGGAATGATCGTAGATCAGCGCCGGCAAACCGTGGCTCGGCGCTTCGGACAAGCGCACGTTGCGCGGGATGACCGATTCGAAGACCAGCTTGCCAAGGCATTCGCGGACGTCGTCGGCCACTTGGTCGGTGAGGCGGTTGCGCCGGTCGAACATGGTCAGCGCGATGCCAATGATACCCAGATCGGGGTTAAAGCGCTGCTGGACCTGTTCAACGGTAAGCAGAAGCTGGCTTAAACCCTCAAGCGCGAAAAACTCGCACTGCAGCGGGACCAGCAAGGTATCGGCCGCCGAAAGCGCGTTGAGCGTCAACAGTCCGAGCGACGGCGGGCAGTCGATAAAGCAGATATCGTGGCCGTGATGGCCGTCAAATGCACCGCGCAGCCGGCCTGTGCGGTTATCGACCGAGACCAGCTCGATCTCGGCGCCGCTCAGGTCAACCGTCGCGGGAAGGATATCCAGCCCGGGAATGGACGTCGGCACGATGCAATCGTGGAGTGCCGCCTGGTCGACCAGTACGTCGTAGCTCGAGCGTTCGCGGCGCGCGGCTTCGATGCCCAGCCCGGTCGAGGCGTTACCCTGCGGGTCGAGGTCGACCAGTAGCGTCTTCCAGCCGGTCGCGGCCATCGCCGTGGCGATGTTGATTGCCGTGGTGGTCTTGCCCACCCCGCCCTTCTGATTGGCTATCGCGATCCGTATCATCGAACGATCGGCGTCCCTGTTCCGACGAGAATGCCGCCCTCCGGGTCAGTCGCAGAGTGTTCCACGTGAAACATCTCGCGAACCGCTTCAGGCTGCTCGGACAGTTCTTGGGCCGCAGAACGGCCTTTCGGCAACAGCCAGAGGGTGGACGGTGTGGAAAAGCGCGCGGATAAGGTTAGTAGCTTTCCAAGCGGAGCGAACGCGCGCGCGGTAATTACGCCTGCGGGAAAGGGTTCCAGCCGCTCCAGCCGCGCGCCAATAATGCGGCAGTTTGACAAACCCAGTTCTGCAGCAGCGCGTCCCAGCCACTCGACTCGCTTCTGCCGCGATTCGACGAGGGTGAAGGCTTCGGCGGGGCGCGCGATGGCGAGGGCAAGACCGGGAAAGCCGGCGCCGGTGCCCAGATCAAGCCATGGCGCTGTTCCACGTGGAACATGGTCGAGCAATTGCAGGCTATCGGCGAAATGCCGCTGCCAGATGGCCGACAGGCTGCCTGCGGACACGAGGTTCTGCTGTTCATTTTCGCCGGCGAGCAAGACTGCCAGCCGTTCGAGCCGTTCGAGACCGCCAGCATCGGCTCTCTCGGCGCAGAACTGCCTCGCCTGATCCTCGGATTGAATCATGCGGCTCGCCGCCGCGCATGAACCAGCACCGCGGCCAAAGCGGCCGGCGTGATACCTCTGATTCGCCCAGCCGTGCCCAGGCTGGCTGGCCGCGCTGCAGAAAGCCGCTCGACCATCTCGTTTGAGAGGCCGGGAACCTGGTGGTATGGGAAATCGACCGCGAGGCTAACCGCGTCGCTTGCCCGTAAGTCGCGCAGCTCGCCTTCCTGCCGCTCGAGATAGGGGGCGTAGGCGCAATCTTCTTCAACCTCTTTCGCCAGTTCGTTGGACGGATCGAGTTCGCCCGGTAACCAGGGCGAAAGCGCAACAAGGTCGATGCCAGGAAACCGTAACCAGGCGGCTATCGTTTGTCGTCCCGCGTCGGTCCGAACGCGCAGGTTCGCTGCCGCGAGCCGGGTTGCCGGAATGGTTTCTTGCAGGGCCTCCTGCCACGTCTGACGCTGCGCTTCACGTTCCTCGAACCACGACAACCGCTCGTCGTTGACGCAGCCTGCCGTGATAGCCAGCGGGGTTAACCGAGTAGCGGCATTGTTGGCGCGCAAGCGCAGGCGGTACTCGGCCCGGGCGGTGAGCATGCGGTAGGGTTCACTGACACCGTGCAGTGTCAGGTCATCGACCATGACTGCGATATAACTGTTCGCGCGGTCGAGCGGAGCGGCGGCCGTGCCCTTTACTGATGCAGCCGCGTGCATGCCTGCATAAAGGCCTTGCGCAGCCGCTTCCTCATAGCCAGTCGTGCCATTGATCTGCCCGGCGCAGTATAGCCCCCTGATCGAACGCATCTGCAAATCCGCGCCGAGCGAGCGGGGATCGACATGGTCATACTCCACCGCGTAACCCGGCACGACCATCTCAACCCGCTCCAGCCCCTGCATGGTTTGCAGCATGGTCAGCTGCACATCGACCGGGAGCGAGGTGCTGATGCCGTTGGGATAGACGAGGTGCGTCGCCAGCCCCTCGGGTTCGAGGAACACCTGGTGGCCCTCGCGGTCGCCAAAACGGTGGATCTTGTCCTCGATCGAGGGGCAATAGCGCGGACCAGCAGCGTCGATCGCGCCCGTGAACAGCGGCGAGCGGTGCAGATTGGCGCGAATTACGTCATGACTCGCCGCGTTGGTCCGGGTGATCGCGCAGGACACTTGTGGATTGCGCCGGACCAGTGTGAGCGGCGACATTGTCCACGGGTCCGCGTCCGATGGCTGCTCTTCCAACCGCCCCCAGTCGATCGTCCGTCCGTCGAGCCGCGGCGGTGTGCCGGTCTTGAGCCGGGCCATCGGCAGCGAAGCTTCACGCAACTGGGCCGCCAGCCGCTGGGCGGTGTCTTCGCCGATCCGGCCTCCTGTCATCCGCTCCTCGCCGCGGAACAAGGTACCGCCAAGGAAGGTTCCGGTGCATAGGATCACCGCGTTCGCTTCCAGCTGCGAGCCGTCGGCAAACACGACCCCCTCGACGTGGTCACCGGCGAGCAGCAGGGCCGCAGCTTCGCCCGAAATGACCTCGAGGCCAGGCTGGCGTGCGATAGCCTGCTGCACGTAGGCCCTGAACAGATCGCGGTCAGCCTGTACACGAGGGCCCCAGACTGCGCTGCCCTTCGAACGGTTGAGCATGCGGTAGTGAATCGCCGCCGCATCCGCCGCGCGCGCAATCAGCCCGTCGAAGGCATCGACTTCGCGCACCAGATGTCCTTTGCCCAGCCCGCCAATCGCCGGATTGCAGCTCATTGCGCCGATCTTCGCCGGATCGAACGAAATCAGTCCGACCCGCGCACCCATGCGCGCCGCCACGGCCGCGGCTTCGCACCCGGCGTGGCCACCACCGACCACAAGGATATCGTGCGCACTCATGCGTTCGCCCTAATGACCCTCCGCGCGAGCGTCAAAGCCAAGCGGTGTTCCACGTGAAACATCGACGCTACTTGCCGATGCAAAAGCGCCCGAACAAAGCGTCTAAGACATCTTCCGTCGCGGTCCGCCCGACCAGGGCGTCAAACGCAACCCTGCCTTGACGCAAAGATTCCGCCAGCAACAGCGGATCCGACTGGTTCATCCCGTCAACCAATGCTGCATGGGCAATCTGCATCAGCGCCCGCTGCCGCCGATTGAGCGCGTTCACGCCCGGCTTGGGCATGGCCTCGGCCGCATGCGACGCAAGCGCACGCTTTAGCTCCGCGATATTCTCCCCGCTTACCGCAGACACGCGGTGGCGCGCAGTGGCTTTACGGGTGTGGGTAGGAACGTCGAGGCGTGCTTCGATCTCCCAGGCGCCGCTGGGCCCGTCATGTTCCGGACCCAGCCAGAGCACCAGGTCGGCCCGCTCAACCTCCCCCCGCGCGCGATCGATACCGATCCGCTCGATCGCATCGTCACAGCAGTCGCGCAGCCCCGCCATATCGACGAACGTGAAAGGTATCCCGGACAGCGCAACTGGCCGCTCGATAATATCGCGGGTGGTGCCTGCCTGGGGAGCGGTGATGGCCGCTTCGCTATCAACTAACGCGTTGAAAAGGGTTGACTTTCCAACATTTGGTGGGCCCGCGAGCGCCACGCGATAGCCTTCACGCAAGACCTCTGCCGAGGGGGTGTCGAGCGCTTCAGCCAGAGCGCCTGCCAAAGGGCCAATCTCGTTCGCGAAGTTTGCCGGGAGCTTGCCGACATCGCTCTCGTCCTCGAAGTCCAGCACCGCCTCGACTTGTGCTGACAGATGCAAAAGCCGTTCGCGCCAGCCCTCGACCTCACGCGACAACGCGCCTCCGGCCATTGTGATTGCCGAGGCCCGCTGAATCTCGGTTTCGGCGGCAAGCAGATCCGCCAGTCCTTCAGCCTCAGCCAGGTCGATGCGCCCATTGAAGAAGGCCCGGCGGGTAAACTCGCCCGCTTCGGCCCGGCGAAGTCCCGGCAAGCCACCGAGAGCCCGCTCGACTGCCGCCACAACCGCACGGCCGCCGTGGAGGTGCAGTTCGGCCAGATCCTCGCCGGTAACGCTCCCGGGCCCCGGAAACCACAACACCAGAGCGCGATCGAGCAAGGCCCCGGCATCATCGCGTAAATCGGTAAGGTGTGCCCGGCGCGCGGGCGGAATTGCGCCTGCGAGTGCTGCCAGCGCCGCCCCGGCCTGCGTTCCACTGATCCGCACGACGGCTATCCCCGCAGGCGGCGTGCCGCTGGAAAGCGCGAAGATCGTGTCCATCGCCCGCTCGCGTCAGGCGCCGGGCTTGTCGCCCTCGTCCGTGCTCGCCTTGCGCGCGCCTTCGACGAAGCTCTGGAACATCTTCAGGCCCATCTGGCCCATCGGGGCGAGCTGCTTGGCGTAATCCTGTAGCTGGTCGACGTTGGCCGCCCCCTGCATCGCCTTGGTGAAGGCATCGACATAGACAGCGTTTGCCTTGCCGACATCGGGCAGGCCCATGAACTGGCGCGCCTCTTCGGGCGAACATTCAATCTCGATATGGACCTTCACGGGCGGACCTTTCTGCGCAAACTGGCAACGCAACGTATATGAGCTCGGCACGCGACATTACCATCCCCGCGACTGGGCAAACGCGACCGGTGCGGGCGGAAACCAGCTCCGCCCGCACCGCGCCGTATTACTGGTTCATCGTCGCGAAGAAGTCTTCGTTGGTTTTGGAATCCTTCATCTTGTCGAGCAGGAATTCCATCGAATCGATCGTGCCCATCTGCATCAGGATGCGTCGCAGGACCCACATCTTGCTGAGCTGGTCCTTGGCCACCAGCAGTTCTTCCTTGCGGGTGCCGGACTTGCCGACGTCGAGCGCCGGGAAGATGCGCTTGTCGGCCACCTTGCGGTCGAGCACGATTTCGCTGTTACCGGTGCCCTTGAACTCTTCGAAGATGACCTCGTCCATGCGGCTGCCGGTATCGATCAGCGCGGTGGCAATGATCGACAGCGAACCGCCTTCCTCGATGTTGCGCGCGGCGCCGAAGAAACGCTTGGGGCGCTGCAGGGCGTTGGCGTCGACACCGCCGGTGAGCACTTTGCCCGAGCTTGGCACGACCGTGTTGTAGGCGCGGCCAAGCCGGGTGATCGAATCCAGCAGGATCACCACGTCCTTCTTGTGTTCGACCAAGCGCTTGGCTTTTTCTATAACCATTTCAGCTACTTGCACGTGACGCGTGGCGGGCTCGTCGAAAGTAGAGGAGATTACCTCGCCCTTCACCGAACGCTGCATGTCGGTCACTTCTTCCGGCCGCTCGTCCACCAGCAGCACGATCAGGAACACTTCGGGATGGTTGTCGGTGATGGCCTTGGCCATGTTCTGCAAAAGCACGGTCTTGCCGGTGCGCGGCGGGGCGACGATCAGCGCACGTTGGCCTTTGCCCTGCGGGCTGATCAGGTCGATCACCCGGGCCGACTTGTCCTTCACCGTCGGATCCACGGTGTCGAGGATCAGCCGTTCGTCAGGATAGAGCGGGGTCAGGTTGTCGAAGTTGGTCCGGTGGCGGACCGCTTCGGGATCGTCGAAATTGACGCTGGTGAGTTTGGTCAGCGCGAAATAGCGTTCGCCATCCTTCGGCGCGCGGATCTCGCCTTCAACCGTATCGCCGGTGCGCAAGCCCCATTTACGGACCTGGTTGGGCGAAACGTAGATATCGTCCGGCCCGGCGAGGTAGTTCGCTTCCGGGCTGCGCAGGAAGCCGAAGCCGTCCTGCAGCACTTCGATCGTGCCCTGGCCGACGATTTCCTCGCCGTCTTCCGCCACTTCCTTGAGGATGGCGAACATCAGGTCCTGGCGGCGCATGGTCGAAGCGCCTTCAATTTCGTACTCTTCGGCCATCTCGACCAATTGAGCCGGCGCTCTTTTTTTCAGTTCTTTCAAATGCATGGGGTATTCCGATTTGGAGTTTTTGAGTGCCGGCAGGTCGATGGGCTTGGAGAAAGCAGACCCGGCCGCTCTGGGCGGCGGCCTCAGCCGGTGGTGGCGGACAGATATGGCGTCACCGCCACAGCGTCAATTCGAGAAACGACGGTGGGGCTTCCACTCGTCGCGATTCAGAACGGTTTTATCACTACCAAGATGACGATCAGCGCCACAGCCACGCCCGGTACTTCATTGAGCAGGCGCAAGGCCTTGCCCGACAGCGGGCGCTCTCCGGCTGCCAGCTTCTTCGCATAGCTCGCCAGGTAGCCGTGGTAACCCGACAGGAGCAGCACCAGCAGCAGCTTGGCATGGAGCCAGCCCTGGTCCCACGCACCGATGCTGAAGGCGAGCGCTAGCCCGAACACCCAGACCGCGACGATCGAAGGCAGCAGGATGATCTTGAGCAGCTTGCGCTCGCGATCGATCCAGGCCGCGTTTTCGGGCGAGCCGGGCTCGGTTTCCTGGTGATAGACGAACAGACGGGGGAGCATGAACAGCCCGGCCATCCAGAAAATCACGAAGATGATGTGGCCGGCCTTGAGCCAGAAATACGTCAATGCGAGCAAACCTTGCATGGGGCTGATCTAACCACTCGAAACCCGCGCGTCATCCCCGCCATTCGCGGACTGTGCGCAGCAATTGTTCGACATGGGGGATCGGGGTTTCCTTGTCGATTCCGTGGCCCAGGTTGAAGATATGGGGCCGGTCAGCCAAGGCATCAAGGATACGCCGCGCTGCGTGGCCAAGCTCGGGGCCGCCCGCGAGCAGCAAGATCGGATCGAGATTGCCCTGCACCGGCAGGCCTGCGGGTAACTCGCGCGCCGCCCACGCCGGATCGATGGTTTCATCGAGGCCAACCGCATCGACCCCGGTTTCGCGCACATAGGCCGGCAGTTTCGCGCCCGAGCCCTTGGGAAAGCCGATTACCGGCGTATCGGGATAGCGCTGCTTGAGCGCTGCCACGATCGCTGCGTTGGGCGCAATAACCCAGCGTTCGAACTCGCGCGGGGCGAGGCTGCCGGCCCAGCTGTCAAACAGTTGCACCGCTTCGGCCCCGGCCTCGATCTGGCCGCCCAGGTATTCGACAGTGAGCGTGACGATGGCGTCCACGATTGCCTGCAGCGCCCCCGGGTCGCGATAGGCCATCAGGCGCGCGGCCTGCTGATCACGGCTGCCCTCGCCCGCGATCATGTAGGTCGCCACCGTCCACGGGCTGCCGGCAAAGCCCAGCAGCGTGGTTTCATCACCCAGCTGCCGGCGTACCTGTCTGACGGTTTCGTACACCGGGTCGAGCCGGTTGTGGGCCGGTTCAAGGCTTTGGAGCATCTGGTCAACCAGCGGCGGAGAGAGCTGCGGGCCTTCGCCAGCGGTAAATGTCAGGTCCTGGCCCAGCGCGTGCGGAATCACCAGGATGTCCGAAAACAGGATTGCTCCGTCAAAACCGAACCTGCGGACAGGCTGGAGCGTGACTTCGGCCGCTGCCTCGCTGTCATGCACCAGCTCGAGGAAACCCCCCTTGTCGGCCCTCAGGGCGCGATATTCGGGCAAGTATCGCCCGGCCTGGCGCATCAGCCAGACTGGCCGCCGGGAACCGGGATTACCGCGCAGGGTTTCAAGCAGGAGGCCAGGCATCGAAGCGTTCAATCCAATAAAATAAGATTATTTAAAGAGGATTCTGTTGTTTGTTGGCCCTGTGGAAACCGGGGAAAGCGGCGCCCTGCCCGATTTCTCCCGGGCTGGCTAGCGCCTGATCAGCCGGCGAATCCGCACGCTTGCGCGTCAAGCGTTGGTTGTCCCCGCTATCCCCAGCCTGTCGATAGATCGCAGCTCCCTGTTGAGGGTAGCGCGTCCGAATCACCGGTCAGTGGGGGCAGAATCTTGTCCCGAACTTGTCCGGCATCCCATCCCGTGGTTTATGCCGGTGCTTGTCCACATGACCGTGCTCCATCTTCACCTGCTGTCGGATTCGACCGGCGAGACCCTCGAGATGATCGCCAAGGCGGCGCTGGCGCAGTTCGACGACGCCGAAGTGATCCGCCATTTCTGGCCGATGGTCCGCTCGCTGCAGCACCTCGACAGGATTGTCGAGGATCTCGCCGCCAATCCCGGGCTCGTGCTCTACACGCTGGTCAACGACGACTCTCGCCAGCGGCTGGAAGAACGCTGCCGCGCGCTCATCCTGCCTCATGTCGCCCCGCTGGACACGGTGACTGTAGCGCTGGAAGACCGGCTGGGGGTGCAGGCGAAGGGTCGTCCCGGACGCCAGCACATGATGGACGATGCGTACTTCGCCCGCGTCGATGCGATCCAGTTCACCATCGCGCACGACGACGGGATCGCTTGGGAGGACTGGGAGGAAGCCGACATCGTGCTCGCCGGCGTCTCGCGCAGCTCGAAAACCCCGACCAGCATCTACATCGCCAATCGCGGCTACAAGGTGGCCAATATTCCGATTGTCATGGAAAGTCCGCCGCCGCCGGTGCTGTTCCAGCTCAAGCGTCCGCTGATCGTCGGCTTGACCACCGCGCCGCGGCGGCTGGTGGAAATTCGCCGCAATCGCCTGCTGTCCTTGAACGAAAAGACCGTCACGGCCTATGTTGACGAGACCAGGGTGGAAGAGGAAGTGACATTTGCCCGCCGCATGTTTGCTGACAACGGGTGGCCGGTGATCGATGTCACCCGCCGCTCGATCGAGGAAACCGCGGCGGCCGTGATCAAGCTCTATTCCGAGCGGCAGGAACGCCCCGGAGAAACAGGAATCAAGCCGATATGA
>JBDSDZ010000015.1:0-7575 GCA_039920345.1 Croceibacterium sp. | reverse complement strand
CCGCGACATCGGCATGGGTCAGCAATTGCTTGGAAAATTCGAGGCTGCCCATGTCCTTCAAGGCGGGGGGCAGCGGGGCCCAGGCGAACATCGAAGCGGGCGGGGCGGGGATATCCCACCCGGCGCGTGCGAACGCATCAACCAGCACATCGCGCCGTTTGTGATACAGCGCGCGGTTGCTCTCGACGATGTCTTGCGGTCCATTCAGCGCGGCGCAGGCGGCGGCCTGCAGCGGGGTGAAAGCGCCGTAATCGATGTAGCTCTTCACCCGCGTCAGCGCCGAGATCAGGGTCTGGTTGCCAACCGCAAAACCGATCCGCCAGCCAGCCATCGAATACGTCTTCGACAGCGAGGTGAACTCGACTGCCACGTCTTTGGCGCCCTTGGCCTGGAGGATCGAGGGGGTCGGGCAGCCGTTGTAGTACAATTCCGAATAGGCGAGGTCCGAGAGGACCCAGACCTTGTTCTCCTTCGCCCAGTCCACCAGCCGCTGGTAGAATGCGAGGTCGACCACTTCGGCGGTCGGGTTCGACGGGTAATTGACCACCAGCACCGTGGGCCGGGGCGAGGTGAAGCGCATCGCCCGGTCGAGCGCTTCCCAGTAGCGTTCATCGGGTGTGGTCGGGACGGAGCGGATTGTCGCCCCGGCAATGATGAAGCCGAAAGTGTGGATCGGGTAACTGGGATTGGGCGCGAGCACGGTGTCGCCCGGCGCGGTGATCGCGGTGGCGAGGCTGGCGAGCCCTTCCTTCGAGCCGAGCGTGACCACGACTTCGGTCTCGGGATCGACCTCGACCCCCCAGCGGCGCTGGTAATAATTCGCCTGGGCCTTGCGCAGTCCGGGAATGCCCTTGGACTGTGAATAGCCGTGCGCCGTGGGCGTCTGGGCAACTTCGACCAGCTTGTCGATCACGTGCTGCGGCGGCGGCAGGTCCGGATTGCCCATGCCGAGGTCAATGATGTCCCGCCCGCTGGCACGCGCTTCGGCCCGCATCGCGTTGACTTCGGCGATGACATAGGGCGGCAGGCGCTTGATGCGGTAGAAATCGGTTTCCATGACCTCGTTCGTCCATTGGATTGGCGAAAAAATGCCGCAACGCCAAGGCGAGCGGCGCAAGGATTGTGGCGGAATCGGCAGGTTAGCGCAATCGCAGGATGGCTTGAACGCTCGCAAATGCAACTTTCGGTCCTATGATGGCCTTGATGGCCAAAAAACCCAAAACGCCCGCCGATTCCCCAACCGATGCTTCGGATATCTTCACCGAAATGCTGCGCGCGCAGGGGGAAGCCGCCCGCCGGATGATGGGCGCAATGCTGCCCGAAGGGGCGGATGGGCGCGCGGGCGATCCCTACTTTGCGCAGTGGGGCGAGTCGGCTTCCAAGCTGCAGCAGATGTGGCTGGCGTTTCACCAGCAACACAAATTGCCCGAAATGCCGATCCCGATGCTGGCTGACCCGGCCCAGTGGATCGGCATGATGCAGGGCTGGTACGAACAGATCCCGCTGTTCGACCCCAACCGGCAGGCCAACATGATCGAAGAAGGCATGGCCTTGTGGGAGACCGTGCTGGCCCAATACGGGATCGGGCCAACCGCCGGCGAGCGTACGGCGGACCCGAAATTGCCGCGATCGGACAAGCGCTTTGCCGATCCGGCATGGCGCGAACAGCCGGTGTTCGCGTTGATCCACCAGACCTACCTGCTGCTGGCCGAACGCGTGCTCGGTGCGGTCGATTCGGTCGGCGGCATCGAAGCCAAGGAGCGCGAGCAATTGCGCTTTGCCACGCGCAGCGTGCTCGACGCGATGAGCCCGGCCAACTTCCCGTTGATGAACCCGGTGGTGCTCGAACGGACGCTGGAAACCCATGGCGAAAACCTCACCAAGGGGATGGAGCGGCTGGCGCGCGATATCGAGCGCGGGCAACTGACCCATACCGACAGCAGCGAATTCAGGCTGGGCGAAAACATCGCCTGCACGCCGGGCAAGGTCGTGTTCGAGAACGAGCTGCTGCAACTGATCCAGTATGCGCCGGTCACCGAGGAGGTTCTGGCAATCCCGCTGGTGATTTTCCCGCCGTGGATCAACCGGTTCTACATTCTCGATCTCAATCCCAAAAAGAGCTTCGTCAAATGGGCGACCGAGCAGGGTGTGACCGTGTTCATCGCCAGCTGGCGTTCGGCAGACGAGAGCCTCGCCCATATCACCTGGGACGATTACGTGCGGGCGCAGATGGCCGCGATCGATGCCGTGCGTGACCGGCTCAAGGTCCCCTCGGTCCACACCGTCGGTTACTGCGTGGCCGGCACCACGCTGATGGCGACATTGGCGATCCAGGCCCGTCGTGGCGAGGCGGACAAAGTCGCCAGCGCCACCTTCCTGACCGCGCAAGTCGATTTCGAAGGGGCGGGCGACCTCAAGCTGTTCGTCGATAACGGCCAGCTCGACATGATCCGCCAGGCAAGCCAGGGCGGGTACCTGGATGGGCGCTACATGGCCGCCACCTTCAACCTGCTGCGCGGGTCTGACCTGATCTGGAACTACGTGGTCAATCACTACCTGCTGGGGGAGGATTACCCGGCGTTCGACCTGCTCCACTGGAACGGCGACGTGACCAACCTGCCAGCCAAGTGGCACGAATCCTACTTACGCGACTGCTACCGCGACAACCTGCTGGTCGAGCCCGACCGGCTCGAGGCCGACGGCACGCCGATCGATCTGCGGCTGGTCAAGACCCCGGCTTATGTCCAGGCCGGGCGCGAAGACCACATTGCCCCGCCCGAGAGCGTTTACCGGCTGCTCGATCAACTGCACGGTCCGGCGCGGTTCGTGCTCGCCGGGAGCGGGCACATCGCCGGGGTGGTCAATCATCCGGCGGCGGGGAAATACCAGTACTGGACCGGCGAGGCAGCGCCCACGCTCAGCGATTTCCTGGCTGATGCCGAGGAGCATCCGGGTAGCTGGTGGGTCGACTGGATTGCCTGGCTGCGCGAGCAGGATCGGTCCACCGTGCCAGCCAAGGGCAAGCGGTCTTTTGCCAGCGCGAAGGACCAGAAGCTGGAACCCGCACCGGGCCGATACGTCACGACACGGTAATTTTTCGCTGAAATGGTGCAGTGCACAAAAAGTGGTTGACGGGCTGTCCGGCAATCCCTATTGTGCACTGCAGCATAGTCCTGTGCCCAAAGCACAAGCAAGCGAGGAAATATGGTCGACGCACCGCAAGACAGCTCCGCCAGCGCGGAAAAAGCTTACGCCATGGCATCTGCCGAAGCCAAGCCTGTCGTCAAGGAAAAGGCACCTGAGGCGGTAACCCCGCCCGTGGCGCCGGTTCTGGCGACGCCAGTTGCCGCCAAGCTCGTCGTAGCCAAGCCGGTTACCGTCAAGGCAGCGGCACCCAAGCCAGCGCCGATCATGAAGAAAACCACCAAGGCCGCTCCCAAGAAGGCGGTAGTCAAGAAGACGGTAAAGTCCGCCGCGAAGGCAGTCGTCGTTCCGCCGCGCGCCAACGTTGCGAAGCCCGCAACCAAGGTTGCCAAGGTTCGGCCTCCTGTGCGCCGCAAGCTGGCCACGCCGCCCAAGTTCGCAGTCACATCCACCGTTACTGAATTGAAGGAAAAAATCATGGCAACTGCCAAAACCACCGATTTCACCAAGCCGATCAACGATGCGATCGGTGAGTTCCAGACCAAAGCCAAGGTCGCCTACGACAAGAGCACCGCAGCGATGACCGAGGCGACCGAATTCGCCAAGGGCAACGTCGAAGCGCTCGTCGAAAGCAGCAAGATCGTTGCCGGCGGCGCGCAGGACCTGGGCAAGACCCTCGTCAATGAAGCCAAGTCGGCTTACGAAACGATGACCGGCGACCTCAAGGAAATGGCCGCGATCAAGAGCCCGACCGAGCTGTTCCAGCTCCAGGGCAAGATTATGCGCCGCAACTTCGATGCCATGGTTGCGACAAGCTCGAAGAACTCGGAAACCATGATGAAGCTGGCCAACGACGCGTTCGCGCCGATCACCGGCCGCGTCACCGTGGCCGCCGAAAAGCTTTCCAAGGTCGCCTAACGGCCTGGGTACATTAGTCCACCGGCGCTCCTCTCCAGTCGGTGAACATCGCGGGCCGGGCAGCTGCAAAGCTGCCCGGCCTTGTCGTTTCAGCGACACACCCTGGCGCATTTACCATCGATTTGCGCAGCACACCTTGCCCCAGCGCGGGGCGATACGATATTTGGGCCCAGATGCTTTGGAACTCCGCCTTGCCGCAACCGACTTCCTGGTCGCTTCCAACCCCTGCCCTTGCGGCGGGTGAGGATGACAACGCGGGTGTGCGCGACGGCGAAGGCCAAGTCGGCACCGCCACCAAGACCCGTACCCGAACCAAGAAGCCGCAGCTGTACAAGGTGCTGTTGCTCAACGATGATTACACGCCGATGGAATTTGTGGTGATGGTGCTCAAGCGGTTCTTCCGGATGGATCTCGATCAGGCCACGAAGGTCATGCTCCATGTCCACCAGAAGGGTGTCGGGGTGTGCGGCATCTTCCCTTACGAAGTCGCCGAAACCAAGGTGAACCAGGTGATGGATTTCGCCCGCGAGAATCAGCACCCGCTGCAATGCACACTGGAAAAGGCATAATCTTCGCCGCAGTGCGAAATCCGGGCATGACCTGATGCGCCGCCCCGGCTATAGGGCCGCTCCACGCCCCCACCCCGTCGAGACATTGCGCCCGTCTTGAAAATCATCACTGCCACTGATCGATATGTGTTCCGGCTTGTGCTCGTGCCGATGCTGCTGGTGTTCGTCCTCGCCGCCTCGCTGCTAATGCTCGAGAAGATGCTGCGGCTGATGGAATTCGTTTCCTCCGAAGGTGGTCCGGTGACGATCGTCTTCAAGATGCTGGTCAACCTGACGCCGGAATATGCCGGGCTGGCGATCCCGCTTGGGCTGATGTTGGGTATCCTGTTCGCTTTCCGCAAGCTGGCGACCACCAGCGAGCTCGACGTGCTGCGGGCGGTGGGGTGGAGCTACACCCGGCTGCTGCGCGTGCCTTACATGATCACGGTTGTGCTGGTGGCGCTCAACTTCGTGATCGTCGGCTACTGGCAGCCGCTCGCGCGCTACGGTTACGAGCACCTCGATTTCGAATTGCGCTCGGGTGCGCTGGGCGCGGCGATCAAGGTCGGCGAATTCACCCAGATCGAAGACCGCGTAGCCCTGCGTATCGAACGCAGCGAAGATGACGGGCGTCGCTTGCTGGGCATCTTCGCGCGCATCGCCAACGACAAGGGCCAGGTGCTCTCGATTTCGGCCCGCGAAGGGCGCTTTCTCGCCAACCGCGAAAACCGCGATACGATTATCTTCCGCCTGACCGATGGCACGATCGTGCAGGACATGCCGGGCGAAGTACCGCGCGTGCTCAGCTTCTCGCGGCACGACCTGCCGATCGACTTGCCGCAGATCGAACACTTCCGCGCGCGCGGCAGCGAAGCGCGCGAATACCTGCTGCCCGAACTGCTCAAGCTCGGCTGGAGCAAGCAATCGCCCACCGATACGCGGATCGAAGGGCAGGCGGCGTTCAATTACCGCATGGTGGAAGTGGTGATGATGTTGCTGCTGCCGCTCATGGCGGTCTCGCTGGCAATCCCGCCCAAGCGATCGACGTCGGCGCTGGGCGTGTTCATTTCGATCGTCGCGGTGGTCGCCTATCACAAGGTCAACCAGTACGGGCAGGAGGTTGCCTCGCTCGGCCGGGTCAATCCCCTGCTCGCGCTGTGGGGGCCGTTTGCGCTATTCGCCGCGGTCATCGTGTGGATGTATTACCAGGTGGCGTTTGTGCCGGGCGGGCAGGCGATCGGGGCGCTGGAATCGGGTTATGCCAAGCTGGCCAAGCGGATCAGGGCGCTGATCCGCCGGCGCGACAGGGCGCTGCTGACCGATCCCGCGCTGGAGGACGCTGCCGCCAGTGCTGTTTGACTTTTTCCCTTCGCGCACGCTGACCTGGTATCTCGGCAAGACCTTTGTGGTCCGCATCCTGGCGGTGCTGGTGATGCTGGTGCTGGTGCTGATGATGCTCGACCTGCTCAGCACCACTGGCGACATCCTGGCCCATCCGGGCAATGGCGAAGGCGAGCTGCTGACTTATGTCTCGTTGCGCATCCCGCAGCTGATTGCGCGCTTCCTGCCCTATTCGGTGCTGTTGGCCACGATCATCACGCTCGCCACCTTCAACCAGAACAGCGAAGTGGTGGCGATGAAGGCGGCCGGGCTTTCCGCCCACCAGATCCTGGCACCGCTGGTACTGGCCGCGGCGCTGGTTTCGGCATTCTCGTTCGGCTTCAACGAACGGGTGGTGACCCGCGCCAACGCGACGCTCACGGTCTGGCAAGCGAACGATTACGGCCCGATGCCGCGCGATTCCTCGACCCGCGCCAATGTCTACCTCAACGACGGGGCCGACGTGCTGTTGGCCGCTTCGGTCGAAGGAACCGGCGCCGGTACGATCCTGCACGGCGTGACCTACTACCAGCGCGACCGTGCGGGGATGATCCAGCGGCAGTTGCGCGGCACGCTGGCGCGCTGGGCCAACCCGGGATGGCGGCTGGAAGGCGCGCGCGAATTCACCGTGGCCTCGGCCAGGGGCGACGACTTGTTGGCCCCGGTCGTCGTGGGCAAGGGCATCACGCTGGGCCAGGTGGCGCTGCGCAAGGTCGATCCCGATGCCGAGCCGCTGTCGCAGTTGTCGGATTCGATTACCGCGCTGGATTCCGCCGGGCGACGCACGGCCGAACTCAAGGGCAAGTGGTGGCACAAGCTCTCCGGTCCGCTTTCGGCGCTGCTGATGCCGCTGCTGGGCGCGGTCGCCGGCTTCGGGCTGGCGCGATCGGGCCACCTGTTTGCGCGCGCGGTCATCGGCATGGCCTTGGGCTTTGCATATTTCGTGGTCGATAACGCCGCGCTCGCGATGGGCAGCTTTGGCGGATACCCTCCATTGCTCGCCGCCTGGGCTCCATTCGTCCTGTTTTTCCTGATCGGCGAGACGGTCCTCATCCGCACAGAGGAGTAAGCCCTAACTCCGCTTGCTTTGCCTCATTTTTGCCATTATTTGACGAGCCGCTCGCGCGCTGCGAGTCTGTGGGTCAGTCCCCACGCTAGGAGATACGATTATGAAGAAGATTGCTCTGGCTGCCTTCTCGGCTTCCGCGCTTTTCGCTCTGTCCGCTTGTGGCGGCGACGCCACCCCGGCTGCTGAAGACACCACCGTTGTCGAAGCGACCCCGATGGCTACCGAAACCGTGATGTCGACCGAAACGCCGATGGCGACCGACTCGATGTCGACCGAGACCCCGGCAGCGACCGATACCGCCGCTCAGTAATTCATTCAGCGCGGCTAGCCCGGCGGCCATGGCCGCCCGATAGTCCTCGCGAGTGCAATCGGGATGAGGCGCGCAGGCACTAGGGCTTGCGCGCCTCTTCTTATTCTGGCCGGGCTCGGGGAACTCAACCCCTTCCCGGGGCGTCTGTGCGGTATCGAATTCCCGCATCGGAGAGACCCCATGAAGAAGTTCGCCATCCTGTCCGC
>JBDSDZ010000014.1:0-17115 GCA_039920345.1 Croceibacterium sp. | reverse complement strand
ATAGATAGGAACCGCGATTGGTATTCATGGAACTTCCCCTTCGTCGTCATCACATACCGCCTGACAAGGCGGCGCTGGTTGGTGGACGCGCTACGTGCTCAGTCGACCAATATGGGCAAGAAGGCTTAAAGACCGCTTAATTGTCGTTTCGAATTGAAACGCATTCACCGCCCCAGCGGTAAACGAATCCTTAACGGCGCGCGCGCGAGGTCGGCGCGGCGCAGGGAGTTCGCCGTTGAGTTCCGCTGATTTGTCTTAGCTTTGTCTTACGCCGCCGCGGCCGCGCGCACCGCGTCGACAATGTCGCCGACGACGGTGTTCACCAGGCGCTCGTCGTCGCCCTCCGCCATCACCCGGATGACGGGCTCGGTGCCGGATGGGCGGATCACCAGGCGACCGTACTCGCCGAGCTTGGCCTTGCCGGCGTCAATGGCCTTGACGACGCGCGTGTCCTCCAGCGGGCTGCCGCTGGCGTAGCGCACGTTTCTGAGGATCTGCGGCAGCGGCTCGAAACGGTTGGTGACCTCGCTGACGGTCGAGCCGGTGGTCACCACGACGGCGAGAAGTTGTAGCGCCGTTACAAGGCCGTCGCCCGTGGTGACGAAGTCCGACAACACGATGTGGCCCGATTGCTCGCCGCCGACGTTGAACCCGTGCTTGCGCATGTGATCGACGACGTAGCGGTCGCCGACCGGGGTGCGCACCATGTCGAGGCCGATACTCTTTAGATAGCGTTCAAGACCGAGGTTGCTCATCACGGTGGCGACGACGCCGCCGGCCGTCAGCTTGCCGCTGCGATGCCAGGTGTCGGCGATGACCGCCATCAGCTGATCGCCGTCGACGATCTCGCCCTTTTCGTTGACGATGACGACGCGGTCGGCGTCGCCGTCGAGCGCGATGCCCACGTCGGCACGCACTTCGCGCACCTTGGCGATCAGCGCCTCAGGCTCGGTCGAACCGCACTTGTCGTTGATATTGCGGCCGTTCGGCTCGACGCCGATCTTGATGACTTCGGCGCCCAGTTCCCACAGGGCCTCCGGCGCCACCTTGTAGCCGGCGCCGTTGGCGCAATCGATGACGATGCGCAGACCATCGAGGCGCAGGTTCTTAGGCAGGGTCCGCTTGGCGAACTCGATATAGCGTTCCTGCGCGCTCTCAACGCGCGTGGCGCGACCGATGCCTTCGGCCGGGGCGAGCAGGCGGGAGGTGTCGGAATCGATCAGTTCCTCGATGCGCCGCTCGGTTTCGTCGGACAGCTTGTAGCCGTCGGGATCGAACAGCTTGATCCCGTTATCCTCGGACGGATTGTGCGAGGCGGAGATCATTACGCCCAAATCGGCGCGCAACGAGCGCGTCAGCATGGCGACGGCGGGCGTCGGCATCGGGCCGAGCAGGAACACGTCCATGCCGACGGAGGTGAAGCCCGACATCAGCGCCGCCTCGAGCATGTAGCCCGACAGGCGCGTGTCCTTGCCGATGACCACCCGGTGGCGGTGTGCGCCGCGCAGGAAATGGCGGCCCGCCGCCTGGCCGACTTTCATCGCTGTCGGGGCATCGAGAAGCCCGCCGTTGGCGCGGCCACGAATGCCGTCAGTGCCGAAATATTTGCGTCCCATTCAGTCCTCTCGTGTCAGGCGATTGCCATGCCGCGTTGCGAATGCAATGTCACGGGCGATGGCCCCAGTCGAAGGCGCTTCTCCGGTTCCAGACATCAGGCTGCCCGCCGGGTGGACTTTTGCCGCGCTTGTCGCGGGCCTTGCGCTGGGCTGGGCACTGTCGGGTACGACGGCGGCGTTTACGGCGGGCGCGATTGCGCAACCGATCGGCACGCTGTGGCTGCGCGGGTTGCAGATGACGATCGTACCGCTGGTGGCATCGTTGCTGATCACCGGCATCGTGCGCACCGTCGCCACCGCGCGCGCCGGGCCGCTTGCCCGCAGAACCTTGCTCACTTTCCTCGCGGTTCTGGCGTTGGGGACGCTGTTCGCCGCGGTAGCGATGCCGCTACTGCTCGATGCCGTGCCGATTCCCGGGCGCGCGGCTGCGGCGCTGGTGGCGCGCGGCGGCGAAGCGCAGGTGGTGCCGGGGCTGGGCGATTTCATCGAATCGCTGGTCTCGCCCAATGTCATCGCAGCGGCGGCGGAGACCGCGATGCTGCCGCTGATCGTGTTTTTTGCCGCACTCGCAGTGGCCATCACCCGGCTACCGCCAGCGCAGGGCGAGGCGCTGCTGCACTTGTTCGAGGCGCTGGGCTCGGCGATGCTGGTGATTATCGGCTGGATCCTGTGGCTGGCCCCGGCAGGCGTGTTCGCGCTCGCGCTGGGGGTCGGGATTGCCAGCGGCAGCGGCGCCTTTGCCGCGCTTGGTCACTACATCCTGCTGGTCGCGGGATTGGGTTTTGTCGTGCTACTGGCGGCTTATGCGCTGGGTAGCTGGCGGCACGGCCCGGTCCGGTTTGCCCGGGCGATGATCCCCGCGCAAGCGGTGGCCATTTCGACCCAGAGCTCGCTCGCCAGCCTGCCGGCGATGCTGCAATCCTGCCGCCAGTTAAGCGTGCGTGAAACGACCGCCGACTTTGTTCTGCCGCTGGCGGTGGCGGTGTTCCGTGCCACCAGTCCGGTGATGAACCTCGGGGTGGCGATCTATGTCGCGCGGCTTTCCGGCGTTGAGCTTTCGCCGGCTGCGATCGGCGCGGGAATCGCGGTGGCCTTGCTGACCACGATCGGCTCGGTCAGCCTGCCCGGTGCGATAAGTTTTGTGACCTCGATCGGGCCCATCGCCATTGCCATGGGGGTGCCGATCGGGCCGTTGGCGATCCTCGTCGCGGTTGAAATGCTGCCCGACATCATGCGCACTGTCGGCAACGTGACGATGGACGTGGCGGTGGCCGGCGCCGTCGACCGGGTGAGCCCTGCTTCGGACTGAGCGAGAATTCCTTTTGGCACACTCGCCAAGCCGGTGCGTTAGTCGATCAGGAGCCGCACACCCGGACGGCCCGATGCAATTGACTGGAGAAACTCCCTTGGCTTTCGAACTCATGCCCTTGCCCTTCGACAAGGACGCACTCGCCCCCGCAATCTCGGCCGAAACATTCACCTACCACCACGGCAAGCACCACAAGGCCTATATCGACAAGACCAATGCCGCGATCGACGGCACCGACATGGCCGGTGACACGCTCGAGGCGCTGATTGGCAAGGCGCGGGGCAAGAACCAGGGCCTGTTCAACAACGCTGCACAGAGCTGGAACCACGGCTTCTACTGGAACTCGCTGTCGCCCGATGCGCAGGACCCTTCGGGCGACCTTGCGGCCAGGATCAACAGCGCTTTTGGAAGCGTGGCCGACCTCAAGACCAAGCTTGCCGAACGCGGCGCAGGCCATTTTTCCAATGGCTGGGTCTGGTTGGCCGACAAGGGCGGCACGCTGTCGATCGAAGAAACGCATGACGGCGATACCCTGGCCGATCAGGACGCCGTGCCGCTGCTCACGATCGACGTGTGGGAACACGCTTATTACCTCGATCACCAGAATGTGCGGCCCGATTACCTCAAGCAGGTGATCGAAGGGCACCTGAACTGGGGCTTCGCGGCTGACAACCTGGCCCGCGGATCGGCCTGGATTTACCCGGCCTGACGACGAACGATGGGAGGGCTGGGCGCCGGCGCGCTCAGTCCTCCTCCTCGCTGGATTCCAACACGCTTTCCGCAAACAGCGGTTCGCCGAAAATGAAGCCGACGATGTTGGGCTTGCCCAAATGATCGACCAGCGCGGTAATGGTCAGCAGCAGCGGCACCGACAGCAGCGCCCCGGTCACACCCCAGATCCAGCTGAAATAGCTCAGCGCGAGCAGGATCAGCACCGGGTTCATGGTGAACCGCGCGCCGAGGATCGAGGGGGTGACAAAGTTGGATTCGGTCGCATGGAGGCCGAAATAGGTTGCCGCCGGGATCAACCCACCCAACACCGTATCTGCGGTGCCAAGCCCGAACAGCATCAGCAGCGCGATCATCGACAGCGGGCCGATGTAGGGCAGGAAATTGAGCAGCGCGGCCAGGCCGCCCCACATCACCGGATAGGGCATTGCGAAGGCCCAGGCGCCGAGCGTGACGATCACCCCGATGCCGAGGTTTATCAGCCCCACGGTGATGATGTAGTCGGCCACCCGGTCCTGCACATCGCGCATCACCCGCGCAGCCTTGAGGCTGGCGCCGAAGTGCTGCCGGTCGAGCAGCAGGCGGCGGCGCATGCGCACGCGCGATTCGATCATGAAAAACGCCATCAGGAAGGTCAGCAACACCTCGAGCAGTACCGTTGGCGTGGCAAAGGCCAGTTGTTCGAGCATCGAGGGACTGGCGAGAACGACCTGGTCCTGTTCTGCCTGGCCGGCAATTCCCGCTATCTTCTCGTTCAATCGCGAGATCCACGCGAAGTTGCCTTGCAGGTCATGGAAGCGAATGCCGATCCGGTCGATCATCGCGGGGGCTTCTTCGAACAACGAAAGCGCCGGGCGCAGCACCACGGTGAGCGCCAGCGCGACCACGCCGAGGAACGCTAGCAAGGCGAAGAACGACGACAGGAAGTTGGGCAGTCCCCAGCGGGCCAATTGGTCGGCCAGCGGCGAAAGGATAATCATCAACACGATCGCGGCGACCAGCGGCAGGAACACCACCGAACCGATCGACAGCACGAACGGCAGCGCCAGGAACAGGCCAATCGCGATCAGCACCACGAGCGCCGAAATGAGCCGCAATTCCTCGGCCGCAAATGCCAGCTTGCGGCGCCGGGGCGCGGCTTCAGGCATGGCCTTGTCCGGTTCCGGGACTGTACTCATTGGTGCCCCCGCCCCATGCGCGGCGCTACTTGGTTGGCGCCGAGAGACCGCGTCCGGCGGCCACGTTGTCCAGTTCTTCCAGGATCGCGCGGTGGGCGATGGGATCGCCGATCGCCCGGTCGGGAATAGTCCCTTCCTCGATCATCACCGTCAGCGCCGCGCGCGCGCGTCCGACACGGCTCTTGATCGTGCCCACGGCGCAGCCGCAGATCTGCGCCGCTTCTTCATACGAAAAGCCGCCTGCGCCCACCAGTAACAGCGCTTCGCGGCGTTCCGGCGGCAAGGTCAGCAAGGCGCGGTGCATGTCGCTCAGGTGGATCGGTTCTTCCTGCCCGGCGGGTGCCGTCAGGATCCGTTCCGCCGTGGTCTCGTCATACTCGCCGCGGAACCGGTTGCGCCGCATGTCGGTCAGGTAGGCATTGCGCAGGATCACGAAGGTCCAGGCGCGCATGCTGGTGCCCGGCTCGAACCGCTCCTGCGCCGCCCATGCCTTGAGCAGGGTTTCCTGAACCAAGTCATCGGCCATGTCGGGCCGGCCGCAGAGGCCGCGCGCGAACGCGCGCAGGTGCGGCACCACGTCGGTTAATTCGCGTTTGAAATCTCGGATGTCGCTGGCGCTGCGCGCGGGCAGCTCCCTTTGTTCGGTGCTCATTTCTTGCCGCTGTCGAGCTTGGCAAGCAGGTCTTTGAAGGCATCGGGAATCGGCTCGTCAACGACGGAGTCGTAAAGCTGCTTGAGGCCGCTGGTCCAGTCGGCCCCGTCGCGCTTCGTTCCGGGCGCCTTGCCCTTCGCGGGCTTTGCCGCAGATTTTTTAATGCCAGCCATGTGAATTGCTTTCGCCCACCCCTCTTGTCCCTGACAGGCCTGCCCCGGTGCGATCCCTGTTGCACGCGTGCATCGACCTCGCGCAATTCATTGCGCGTGTCTGGAACGAAACTGTCGTCATCCGGTTCCCTCGACAATGCGGTACGCAGCCTCCAGTCGAATTGACGGGAATCGCGACGCTTTGGCAATGGGGAGGGTCAGCAGCCTGTGGGCAGCTTTTGGGGAGGCGATGGCGCAACAACGCTCGGGCGGACGTAGCAGAACCCAGCTTTGGCTGGTTCGCTTTCCGCGTGCCATGCCCGTGGCGATTTTCGTGCTCATCGCGGCCATCACCATTGTCAGCGTGTTTGCGATCGAGCGCGGCGAATCGAGCCGTCACTCGGCGCAATTGCGCGGCCGCGCGACCGCGATTGCATCAGCCCTCGAACGGCGCGTTGTCGCCAGCAGCGCCTATTTGCGCGCCGGTGCGGCCTTGCTGGCCACGCTCGATGAAGTCCCGTCTGGCAGCTTCCGCCGCTTTGTCAGCGAACTGAGGCTCGATGCCGAGAATCGGGGCGTCGAAGGGATTGGCTGGGCCGAGATTGTCCAGCCCGACGAGATCGACCAGTTCAATGCTCTGATGTCCCGCGAGGCGCCCGGTCATACCGTGCTGCATCCGGTTCCCGATGGCAGCCAGCCCTATTCGGTCCCGGTCACCTACCTTGAGCCCGATACGGTCCGCAATCGGCGCGCGCTGGGCTTCGACATGTTCTCCGAGCCTAATCGGCGCGCAGCATTGATCGAGGCCGAGCGCAGCGCCCGCCCGACGGCGAGCGACCGCGTGGTGTTGCAACAAGAAGGCGGAGCAAGTGCGCCCGGTTTCCTCATCTACATGCCGGTATTCGCCCCCAGCCCGGGCGGGCGCCGGCTCAAAGGCTACATTTTCAGCCCGTTCTCGGCCCCGGACTTCCTGACCGCGGCGCTCGAAACCGAGCAATCGGGTGGTTACGCCGTGGCGCTGTACGACGGTCCGGTTTCGCCAGAGAACCTGCTCGCGCGCAACAATGGACGCCAGGCTGATGGCGAAACGGTCAGCGAGGACGTCGAGATCGGCACCCATCCGTGGAAGCTGCAAGTCACCGATTTCGAACCGGACGGGCTGTCGGGCCTGTCGCTGGCGACACTCATTTTCGGCACGCTGGTGGCCAGCCTGCTGATGCTGTTGGTGCGGATGCTGACCCAGCAGGCGATCGAGGACGAAGGCTCGCTCACCTGGTTCGAGGAACAGGCCTCGATCCGCAATTCGCTGACCCGCGAACTCAACCACCGGGTCAAGAACACGCTCGCCAACGTGCTGTCGATCATTGCCCTGACCCGCCGCCGGGCGACCGACCTTAACGATTTCGCCGATGGCCTTGATGGGCGGATCCGCGCGCTGTCGGCCACGCATGATCTGCTGACCCAGTCCGATTGGGGCACGACCCCGATCCGCTCGGTCGTACAAGCCGAACTGGTGCCTTATGCCCAGGCCGGCGATCACAAGGTGGACCTGCAGGGCCCCGATATCGAACTGGCCCCGAACGATGCACTGTCGCTTGGCCTGGCGGTGCACGAACTGGCGACCAACGCCGCCAAGTACGGCGCGCTGAGCAAGCCGGGCGGGCAGGTGGACGTGCATTGGCGGCTGATTGCCGAGGCGGTGGTCCGGGTCGAATGGCAGGAAAGCGGCGGCCCTCCGGTAAGCCCGAAGCGCGGGCGCGGATTCGGCACCGACCTGATCGAACGCATTGTGGCGCACGAATTGAAGAATCCGGTGGATCTCCAATTCAAGGCCGAAGGGGTGCGCTGCGTATTGACCATACCGGTGCGCCAACCGACCAACTTCGCCATCCGCGCGAGCAAGCCGCCGCCGGGCGAGCTGACGGCTTCCAACTCCGCCACATAACCACCCAGCGCCGATTAACGCTCTGGACGAGCTATATCGCCCAAGATACAGCACTGGTCATGCAAAGAGCCTTTTCGCTTGTTTCGCGCCGGCTGCTGCTGGCCCTCCTCCCCGCGTTGCTCGCGTCATGCCAAGGCGGCTCATCTCCGCCCGCCGCCGCTAAGGGGCCGATCGTGCTCGCCGCCTCCAGCTTGCAGGAAGCGCTGACCGAAGTCGCCGCCGCCTGGAAAGATCATGGCCATGCGGCCCCGGTGCTGTCGTTTGCCGCCACCTCTGCGCTCGCCCGGCAGGTCCAGCAAGGCGCGCCGGCGGACCTGTTCTTCTCGGCCGACGAGGAATGGATGGACAGGCTCGACCACGCTGGCCTGGTGCGCTCGGGCACGCGCGGCGACGTGATCGGCAACCAGCTGGTGCTGATCGGGCCCAAGGGCACCGCTGCCCACGGGCTGGCCGATCTGGGGGACGGGCGCCTGTCGCTGGCCGATCCGGCCGCAGTTCCGGCGGGCAAATATGCCAAGGCGGCGCTGGAAAGCCTGGGCCAGTGGGACGCCGTGGCGGCAAAGGTAGCACCTGCCGAAAACGTGCGCGCGGCGCTGGCGCTGGTCGAGCGCGGCGAAGCCCCGCTGGGGATCGTCTATGCCACCGATGCACTGGCCTCCGACAAAGTGCAGGTCGTGGCGACATTGCCTGCGAGCAGCCATCCCCCGATCCGTTATGCGGTCGCGGTCCTGACCGCCTCGCAGCATCCTGATGCCGCCGGGTTTCGCCAGTTCCTGCAGTCGGCCGAGGCGGCGCGCATTTTCGAGAAGCACGGCTTCGGTGCGATCAAGTGAGCGGCCTGCTTTCGGCGGCGGAGTGGGGCGTGGTGGCGCTGTCGCTGAAAGTCAGCGTGGTCGCGGTCATCCTGACCTTGCCGCCGGCTTACTTCCTCGCCTGGTTGCTTGCCCGGCGGCGATTTCCCGGGCGCATCCTGCTCGACGCGCTGGTCCACCTGCCGTTGGTTCTGCCGCCGGTGGTTACCGGGTGGCTGTTGCTGCTTGCGTTCGGGCGCAGCGGACCGGTTGGGGCGTGGCTCGACAGTGTGCTGGGGGTGACGCTGGTGTTTCGCTGGACCGGCGCGGCGCTGGCCGCGGCGGTCATGGCGCTGCCGTTGATGGTGCGGGCGATGCGATTGTCGATCGAGGCGGTGGACCGGCGCCTGGTCGATGCCGCGCGCACGCTCGGCGCGCGGCCGTGGCGGGCGTTCCTGACCATCACGCTGCCACTCAGCGCCCCCGGCATTGCCGCGGGCGCGATGCTCGGATTTGCCCGCTCGCTCGGTGAATTTGGCGCGACGATTACCTTTGCCTCGAACATAGCCGGCGAGACGCGGACCTTGCCGCTGGCGATTTACACCGGTTTGCAGGTACCCGGCGCGGAAGCGCAAGTTGCCCGGCTGTCGCTGATTTCGGTCGCGCTCTCGATTGCCGCGCTGGTCATTTCCGAACTGCTGGTGCGCCGTTCGGGCGGGAGCCGCGCGCATGTTCTTTGAAATCGAACTGGAACACCGGATCGGTGAGCGCACGATTGCGCTTCAATTCCAGTCGCAGGCGCGGCTAACGGCGCTGGTCGGGCCGTCGGGTGCTGGCAAGACCACAGTGCTCAACTGCATTGCCGGCCTGGTGACGCCGGACAGCGGGCGGATCGCGGTCAACGGCGTGGTGCTGCACGATCGGAGCCACCGGATAGACCTGTCTCCAGAGCTGCGCCGCGCCGGCTACGTGTTCCAGGACGGACGGCTGTTTCCGCACCTGCGCGTGATGGCCAACCTCGCTTATGGCGAGCGGCTGGCGCCTGCCGGTGCGCGCTGGATCGAGAGCGCCGAAGTGACCGAACTGCTGGGTATCAGGCACTTGCTCCAGCGCATGCCGGGCACCCTGTCGGGCGGCGAGGCGCGCCGCGTGGCGATAGGCCGCGCGCTGCTGTCGGCGCCGCGGTTCCTGCTGCTCGACGAACCGTTCGGCTCGCTCGATCCGGCGCGCGCCGAGGAGCTGCTGCAACTGGTCGAACGTATCCGCGACAGCCTCGACATCCCAATCCTGCTGGTCAGTCATGACCGGAGCGAGGTCGAGCGGCTGGCGGGCGAGGTGGTTACGCTGCAATAGCAAAGGGCGGGAAGGTTGCCCCTCCCGCCCTTCGATATTCGCTAGCCTGAGAGCCTAGAGGACGTGCTCGTCCCCGGCCGGTGCCTGACGGGCACCGCCGGCGCCGCCGGGTCCGCCCGGACCGCGGGGTGCCTCGCCCGGACGCGGCGGGGCGCCCATGATCAGCGGCACTTTCTCGCCGCGCAGTTCACCCATCGCGACATAGAGGTTGTTGAGTGAGCGCGTCTTGGGCGTGCCGCCATATTCGAGGCCCGGCTTGAGCACATCGAGCGTGTACGGCGCCATCGTGGGATCGGTCACGAAGTACTTGTCATACACTTGCGTGTAGTCGAGCCCTTCGGCGACGCCGCGCTTGGCAAGATCCACCACCTTGCGGGTGTAGCCGACGTAACGCAGGAACCCGGCCCAGGTGTTGGCATCGCCGTGGCCTTCGATCACTCGGTCGACGTTCTTGATCGTCGCGGCAGCCCGGCCGACTGTGTCAGGCGTCGCAACCATGCTGCCGCCCGAACCCGGATCGACCAGCAGGCCCATGTTCCATGCCATCGTGTCGCCAGCGCACATCACGCGTTCTGCCGGGAACACGACGAAGGCATCGCCATCGGTGTGCGCCGCGCCGAACCAGTAAAGATCGATCTGGTCCGCGCCCGAACCGATGGTCAGCCGGTCGTCGAACTTGGTGTCGACCGGCGGCGTCGGCAAGGCGGCCATGCGCACCGCGCTGTTCGTCTGGGCGACGATCTGGATCGAGCCGCGCGCGGTGACGATTTCCTTGTTCGAACCCATGTGATCGGGGTGCGAATGGGTGTTGATGATCATCGTCACCGGCTTGTCGGTAACTTTCTTGACCTGGTCGAGGATCGCCTGGCCGTTATTGGCCAGTTTGGTGTCGACCAGCGTCACCCCGTCGCTGCGGATGAACACCGTGGTGTTCCCGCCCGCGCCGAAGATCTTGTAAACGTGATCGCTGACCTTTTCGATATCGGTGATGCCCGGCAGTCCGCCGCCGGCTGGCCGCGCCGGGGCCGCGCCCTGTGCGGCCGTGGGCGGGGCAGCGGGTGGTTGCTGCGCCGAAACACACGCCGCGGCGAGACCCGCGATCGTGATCGACGCCAGGATTGCTATCCGCCTCATGTGTACCCTCCGAAAAACACTCTCTCCACAAACCAGTAGGCACCGCCTGCGATCACCAGCACCGAGCCGATCTGAACGACGCGGGTAATGGCCGCCGGAAATTTCCGGCGAATGGCCGCGAGCAATGTTGCCACGACCAGGACCACGGCAAGCTGCCCCAGTTCGACTCCGACGTTAAACGAAAACAGCGACCAGCCAAGCGCTTCTTGAGGAAGTCCGAATTCCTTGAGCACGCTGGCGAAGCCAAATCCGTGAATCAGGCCGAACAAAAGCGCCGCCCAGGCGCGCAAATCCCGACCTTCTCCCTTCGATTGCAACAGGTTATCGACCCCGACCACGATGATGGTGAGGGCGATGCCCGGCTCCACCAGCCGCGACGGCGGGTTGACGATGTCCAGTGTGGCCAGCGTCAGGGTGATCGAATGACCGATGGTGAAAGCAGTCACGATCCTGAGTAATCGGCGCCACCCGCCGCCCAACAAAAGCAGCGCGAACAGGAACAGCAAGTGGTCCGGCCCGATCAGGATGTGATGCGTGCCAGCGGGAATGAAGGTGGCCATCACCGCCAGCGCGCCTGCGGTCGTGCCGCGATAATAAGTCCTCGGCTCGGCCTGATGGGAGAAGATCCACTGCTGGCGCAGCGTATTGCCTTCGTAGATGTTGACGAAAGTCTGGTGCAGCGGGTCGACCGGGAACAGGTCGGTGTCGAGCGTCAGTCCGCCGGGCGGCTTGCCGGCGATGTCGAAGGTGATTTCGATCGCTTCATTGGCATCGACGATTGTCATCGGGCCCCATTCAGCGCGGCGGAACGTGTCGCCATTCAGGGTGATGCGTTCGGACAGGTAACGTACGAACTGCTGACGATGCGCCTCGCGCACTTGGGGGTTGAGCAGGTCCGCCGGGTCGGCGATCCCCAGCATCGGGGCCGCATCGCGCAAATGGACACGGACTTTCCCGTCGAGCGCGCCGGGCTCCACCACCAGGTCGAGATAGCTGAACGGCACCGGGTGCGCCGAAGCCGGCCCAGCCAGGGCGAGGCACAGTAGCACCAGCCCGCCCCATAGCGCTGCGCACCATTTGTGAATCACCCGTCCCATCGCCCGCCTCATGACGGATTGGGGGGATGTAGGAAAATGGTTTGCGCGATTATCTCCGGTGAGCATCGCTGGCCGCGCACTATCCGGCTATCGCCGTCCCGGTTCGCGAAGTAGGAACCGCGCATGTCCCTAGCTCCCGCCGCCGCGACCAGCACCGACCCGCAGCCGCTGGAGGCCGACAAGCCGCCGATCGATGCGCCGGGCCTGCAGGGGTTTGTCATGGCGCTGTTCTTCATCTTCGGCGGGATCACCTCGCTCAACGACGTGATCATTCCCAAGCTGAAAGAGCTGTTCACGCTCAACTACACCCAGGCGATGCTGGTGCAGTTCTGCTTCTTCACCGCCTACCTGGTCATCGGCATTCCCGGTGCGAAACTGGTCAAGCGGATCGGCTACATGCGCGGCGCGGTGGCCGGATTGCTGACGATGATGACCGGCTGCCTGCTGTTCATCCCTGCCTCCGCCAACGCCACTTACGCGCTGTTCCTGTTCGCGCTGTTCGTGCTCGCGAGCGGGGTGGTGATCGTCCAGGTGGTGGCCAATCCGCTGATCAGCCTGCTCGGGCCGGCGCGCACCGCACACAGCCGGCTGACGTTTGCGCAGGCGTTCAATTCGCTCGGCACCACGGTCTTCCCGCCGGTTGGTGCCTTGATCATCCTCGGCAGCCTCGCCGCCGTCAGCGCGGCGGACCTGAGCGGCCCGGCGCTCGACGCTTACCGGACCCAGGAATCGCACGCGATCGTCAGCGCTTATACCGGGCTGGCAGTGGCGCTGGCGGTAGTGGCGGGGGCGGTGTGGCTGTTCCGCAATCGGCTCAAGGGTGAAAGCCATTCGGCCAGCACCGGATTTGCCGGGTTCGACCTGCTCAAGCGCCCGCGCTTCGGTTACGGCGCGCTGTGCATCTTCCTCTACGTCGGGGCCGAAGTCTCGATCGGTTCGCTGATCGTCAGCTACCTGATGCAGCCCGGCGTCATGGGGCTGGAACAGCAATCGGCCGGCAAGCTGATCGGGCTATACTGGGGCGGGGCGATGGTCGGGCGCTTCATCGGCTCGGCGATTTTGCGCCTGGTCAGCCCGGGCAAAGTGCTGGCGTTCGTCGCGTGCGGCGCGATTGCGCTGATCGCGCTCTCGGCCAATTCCGCAGGCACGCCGGCAGGCTACAGCCTGCTGGCCGTCGGGTTGATGAATTCGATCATGTTCCCGACCATTTTCACGCTCGCGTGCGAGAAGCTCGGCGCGCGCGCAGCGGATGGCTCCGGCATCATCAACGTGGCGATCTTCGGCGGCGCGGTGATCCCGTTGCTAACCGGCGCGCTGGCCGATGCCAGCGGCAGCCTTGCGCTCGCGCTCGCGCTACCGGCCGCGTGCTATGCGGTAATTGCCGGGTTCGGGCTGTTCGCGCGGTATCCTGCCTGAGCAGCCTAGCTTACCACCGGATCAGCCTGGGTACGATCCAGCGGCCCACGGGGAGAATGACCATGAGACTGCCCCTGACAATCCTCGCCACGGCGCTGGTCGGTACGATCGCGGCACTGGTGCTGGCCAAGGGGCCGGCCGCACCGCTTCGCCAGGCGCAGCCCGCTCCCGCCGCCCAAGGCCCGGTGGTGGTCGAACTGTTCCAGAGCCAGGGCTGCTCGTCGTGTCCGCCGTCCAATGCCAGCCTCAACGCCATCGCTGACCGCCCCGGCGTCATCGCGCTCTCGTTCGCGGTTACCTATTGGGACCGGCTGGGTTGGAAGGATACTTTCGCCAAGCCCGCGTTCACCCAGCGCCAGCGCGATTATGCGGGGCATGGCACGGGCCAGGTCGCGACTCCGCAAATGGTTTTCAATGGCCGCCAGGTCATCGTTGGCGGCAATACCGCGCAAGTGCGCCAGCTGGCCGATGCTTCGCACCTCCCGCGCGGCCCGGCCATCCGCCGCACGGCCAGTGGCTTGTCGGTCGGGACGGGCAGGGCATCGGGCGCAGCAACGGTGTGGCTGGTGCAGTACGATCCGCGTACCCTCGCCGTGCCGGTCCGCGCCGGCGAGAATTCCGGCCGCACCTTGCCGCATCGCAATGTCGTGCGTTCGCTGCAGAGCCTCGGCACCTGGCACGGCCAGGCCGCGAGCTTCCCGATGGGCGCTGCACCGGGCAACGGTTACCAGCAGGCCGTGCTGATCCAGCAAGGCGGCGGCGGACCGATCATCGCCGCAGCCAAGCTTGGCTGACGGCTGACGCAGCGGCGGCTGTTGCAAGCGGCGAACGCCGACTTTAGCATCCGTTCCGACGCCCGGGCGATACGGGCGCGCTGGGTTAGAGGATCCGACCATGGCGAGCCTGAAGCAACCCGCTGAACGCGATGCGATGCCGCAGGGCACCGCTTATGGCCGCGCGCCGCAACAGCCTGACGCGCTGTTGACCGAGGTCGGGCCGGGCAAGCCGATGGGCGAACTGATGCGGCGTTATTGGCAACCGCTGCTCACCTCACGCGCCGTCACCAGCCGCCCGCGGGAAATCCGCATCCTGGGCGAAGACCTGATCGTGTTTCGCGACGGCGAAGGCCGGCCGGGCCTGCTTTACCCGCGCTGCATGCACCGCGGCACCAACCTGCTGTGGGGCCATGTCGAGGCCGACGGCATCCGCTGCTGCTATCACGGCTGGAAGTTCGACGTTGAAGGCAACTGCCTCGAACAGCCGTGCGAACCCAATCCCCACGCCTGCCGCCCTGAACATCGCCAGCCGTGGTATCCGGTGCGTGAGCAATACGGTTTGGTGTGGACCTACATGGGGCCGCCCGAGCGGATGCCGGCAATGCCGCGGTTCGACTGCATGGAGCCGCTCGAGGATGGCGAGGTGTTCATGGCGTTCGACAACAGCCTCGGCTCGCACGGCGATATCAACGGCCCCGCAGTGGTGCCGTACAGCTGGCTGCACATGAACGATAACGTGATGGACCCGTTTCGCGTCCAGGTGCTGCACACCACCTTCAGCGGCACCCAGTTCGTACGCGAATTCGCGGTCATGCCCGAAGTGCAGTTCGACGAGATCGACGGCGGGGTCACCTATACCGCGCACCGCGACCTCGATGACGGGCGCTCGGTCGACCGCGTCTCGACCTGGATGCTGCCCAATGTGATGTCGGTCCCCGATGTCGCGATGCGTCCCGGCCGGCCCAACAGCCTCGGTTTCGCGGTTCCGGTGGACGACACGCACTGCCGCATCCTGATGACGATGCGGGTGCCGGGCGAGGTTGGCGGCGGCCGCCCCATGCGCGGGTTGGAACTCGAAACCTTCAAGCCGTGGTCCCAGCGCACGCTCGAGGAACGGCAGGACCAGCCCGGCGATTACGAGGCGCAGGCCGGACAAGGGCCGGTCTCGCTCCACAGCGAAGAGCACCTCGTCACGTCCGACAAGGGCATCGGGATGCAACGGCGCATGTTGCGCCGGGCGCTGGAAATTGTGGCCCAGGGCGGCGATCCGCCGGGCGTGACGCCGCGCGACGGCGGAGCGGCGATCCATGTGCCGTCGGGCAACTTCTACGCCTAGATAAGGCTTTCAATCACGTCGACCACCGCCTCGCCATAAGGCACCGTTACCTGCGCCGCGAAGCCCGGTGCGGCCGCGCGTGTGCGAGCCAGGCAGGCCTCGTCGTCATAGACGGCGCGCACGGCGGCCGCGAGCGTGTTTGCCGTCAAGGTCTCGCCTTCGAACAGATTGCCAAACCCGGCGCGCGCCATGGCGCGGCTATGCAGGCGCTTTTCAAGGTCGAGCGGCAGGGCAAATTGCGGCATGCCCGCCAGCATCAGTCCGCACATGATGCCGTGGGCACCGTGATTGACCCCGATCCGGCTGCGCGCGGCGATCAGCGGCCAGGGGATCGGTTGCGTCTCCACCGTCACGCCAAAGCGTGCCACTTGGCTCAACAGTTCGCTGCTGGCCCCGGGGAGATGCGCCCGCACCGGCACGCCGGTCAGCGCGAGGCCGTGCCACAGCACGTCCATGTGCTGGACCGGGCCATTGGCGTAGACGAAGATCTCGCTGCCTGGCTCGGCAGCGGGCGGCGTCCATTCGCCTGATGCCGGGGCGATATAGGTCGGATCGCCAGCGCGCGGGCCGTACGGATCCAGTTCGGGAAAACTGGCGATCAGCGGGCGATCGACGCGAAACAGGGCAGGGAGCGTGGGCACGGCGAGCCGCCCGGCACCGAGCAACTCGGCATTGCTCCGCTCGAGCACCATGGCTTCGTCATAACTCGGGCTCGAGCCCCCCAGCCGCGCCATCGAAGGGGCATCCTGCGGCGGAACCTGGAAGCCAGGCCCGACCGACGCCGTCGGCACCCGGCCGTGGGCGGCAAACAGCAGGGCGGGGGCGAAATCGGTGATCACGACATCCGGCGCAAAGCTGCCCATGATGCCATCCCACGCGCGGATCATCGACCCCAGCACCCCAGGCTGGTCGAGGCCGAGCCGCGCCAGGATATCGATCAAGGTCACGACCGGCAGCGTGTTCTTGGGCTCCGCCGACAGCATCATCCGCGGCCAGATGGGCGACTGGAAGAGCGGGATTTGGGGCGGCAAGCCGAGCGCTGCGTCCATCCGCTGTACCGCCAAGGCGACTTCGTGCCCGCGCGCGGCGAGGGCATTGGAAATGGCGAGCATGGACTGGACGTGACCCCGCCCGGATCCCAGTTCCCAGCCAAGCAGAACGCGCGCCATCGACAGCAAGTATTAGCGCAGCGTGGCGCTTATGCCAGCCGGTGCGTGGTGCGCCACGCACTCTGGAGCGAACCGGCCTCTGCCTGCCAAACCCCAATTTACAGGTATTTCCGCGTGCGTAGCATCGTGATTGCCCTAAATCATCCCTATTCTTCCCCTAATTTCCGTGTCTTACATAGTGGTCGGCCTAAGTTTCAAAACAGGCTGCTAACAGGTGGCGTCAGGCCGTTAGAAATCGCGATCAAGACACGAGCTCGCGCGGACATTTGGCCCGCGTGATTTGGACGACCGCAATTGGGCCGTTAGCGGACGATTCACTATTAACCTTGTCGACCGAGCAAGCGGAATGTCCGATTTCGACTCATTTTGGTCATCGCCGTCCGAAGGACCTTCAGTTTTACAGCGGCACCTCTCCGCCACAGGCCGCCTTAGGCCGTGCGCGACCAGATCGGATCGAACGCT
>JBDSDZ010000013.1:0-7726 GCA_039920345.1 Croceibacterium sp. | reverse complement strand
TTTGCCGACCACGTCCGCCAGCAGCTCGACGATTATCCCTGGCCCGGCAACGTGCGCGAGCTGCGCAACCTGGTCGAGCGCGCGGTCTATCGCTGGGATGACTGGGAGCAGCCGATTGCCCACGTCCAGTTCGACCCGTTCGACAGCCCGTGGAAGCCGATTGCGCCGGTTCGCATGGAGCGCGAAGACGCTGGCTCACCAGCGCCGGCGACTACCCGGCAGGCCGCAGCGGACTACGACACTATCGAGGACTTGCGCGGGGCAGTCGAATCCCACGAACGGCAGATTCTGGAGCATCACCTTGGCCGCAACCGCTGGAACCAGCGCCAGACCGCCAAAGCCCTGGGGATGACTTACGACCAGCTGCGGCACTGCATCCGTAAACACGGACTCTCGGACGCGGACTGAAAGCCGTTGCAATCGGCTGGCGACGCGCCTATCTGGCCGTCAATCCCGACATTGTCCTGGCAAAGTCTGGTGCTGGCGCCTTCGGGGGCCGGCCCCGAAACTCTGTGACATTTGCTCGGCCCATTGGAGACTGCATGGCGGATACCGCGCGCCTGACACAAGTAATCGAACCCGAAGCGCAAGCGCTCGGTTTCGAGCTCGTGCGCGTGAAACTGTCAGGGCAGGGCGAAGACCGCACGCTGCAGGTGATGGCTGAAGATCCGGCCACCGGGCAGCTCGTGGTCGAACAGTGCATGGAGCTGTCACGGCGTATCTCCGACCGCATCGATGCAGTCGAACAAGCGGGCGAAGAACTGATCGAGGGGGCTTACCACCTCGAAGTCAGCTCACCCGGGATCGACCGGCCACTGACGCGCGCCAAGGATTACGCTGCCTGGGCCGGGCATGACGTCAACGTCTCGCTGTCCGAACCGATCGAAACGCATCGCAAGCTGCGCGGCGAACTGGTCGGGATCGAAAATGGCGTGGTCGCCATCGAAGACCGCAGGGCCGGGCGCATCGAAGTGCCGCTGACGCAGATTCAATCGGCAAAACTGGTCCTGACCGACAAGCTGATTGCCGCCACCCGCCCGCTGGACACCAGCGGGATCGACGAATTCGAAGAAACAACTGAAGAAGAAAAGGCAGACTGATGGCCAGTCCGATTTCCGCCAATAAGGCAGAACTGCTTGCAATCGCCACCGCGGTCGCAACCGAAAAGATGATCGACAGGGCGATTGTCGTCGAAGCGATGGAAGAGGCGATCCAGAAATCGGCTCGCAATCGCTACGGCGCCGAGAACGACATTCGCGCCAAGCTCGACCCAGTGACCGGCGACCTTCGCCTGTGGCGGGTGGTCGAAGTGGTCGAAGAAGTCGAAGACTACTTCAAGCAGGTCGATCTCAAGCAGGGCGAAAAGCTCCAGCCGGGCGCCGCGATTGGCGATTACATCGTCGATCCGCTGCCGCCGGTCGACCTGGGCCGGATCGACGCCCAGAGCGCCAAGCAGGTGATCTTCCAGAAGGTCCGCGATGCCGAGCGCGAGCGTCAGTTCGAAGAATTCAAGGATCGCGGCAACGAGATCATCACCGGCGTCATCAAGTCGGTCGAGTTTGGCCACGTTATCGTCAACCTCGGCCGCGCAGAAGGCGTGATCCGGCGTGACCAGCAGATCCCACGCGAGGCCGCCCGCGTGGGCGAGCGCGTGCGGGCGCTGATCATGAAGGTGGAACGCAACAACCGCGGCCCGCAGATCTTCCTCAGCCGCGCCCACCCCGAATTCATGAAGAAGCTGTTCGCGCAGGAAGTGCCCGAGATTTATGACGGCATCATCGAGATCAAGGCCGCCGCCCGTGACCCGGGCAGCCGCGCCAAGATCGGCGTGATCAGCCACGACAGCTCGATCGACCCGGTCGGCGCCTGCGTCGGCATGAAGGGCAGCCGCGTGCAGGCGGTGGTGCAGGAATTGCAGGGCGAGAAGATCGACATCATCCCCTGGTCCGAAGACACCGCCACCTTCGTTGTCAACGCGCTGCAGCCGGCCACGGTCAGCCGCGTCGTGCTCGACGAAGAAGAAAGCCGTATCGAAGTGGTTGTCCCCGATGACCAGCTCTCGCTCGCCATTGGCCGCCGCGGCCAGAACGTGCGTCTCGCCAGCCAGCTGACCGAGAGCCAGATCGACATCATGACCGAGGAAGAAGCCTCGGAGAAGCGCCAGCGCGAATTCTCGGAACGCTCCAAGATGTTCGAGGAAGAGCTCGACGTTGACGAAACACTGTCGCAGTTGCTGGTGGCCGAAGGCTTCGCCGAACTGGTCGAAGTGGCTTACGTCGAGCTCGATGAACTGGCCTCGATCGAAGGCTTCGACAACGACCTGGCCGAAGAACTGCAGCAACGGGCCCGGGAAGCGCTCGACAAGCAGGAAGCCGCCCACCGCGCCGAACGCCAGGAACTGGGCGTTGAAGACGCGCTGGCCGACATGCCGCATCTTAACGAACAGATGCTGGTCGTGCTGGGCAAGAACGGCATCAAGACGCTCGACGACCTGGCCGATCTCGCGACCGACGAACTGATCGCCAAGAAGCGCGAAGCACCGCGCCGCCGTAATCCCGAAGCCGGTCCGCCGCTGCGCCGTCCGCAGCGCGCCGAAGACAAGGGCGGGGTGCTTGGCGAATTCGGGCTCAGCGAAGAGCAGGGCAACGAGATCATCATGGCTGCGCGTGCGCACTGGTTCGAGGACGAGGACGCCGCTCCGGCAGCGCCCAAGGCCGACCCGGTGCCCTCATCAGAGGAGGCCGCCGATGCGGAATCCTCGCAATGAGCCGCTAGCCGACCACGACATTGCGGAAGCGCCAGGACCCGGTGACGGGCCCGAACGGCGCTGCGTGCTCACCGGCCGGATCGCCGGGCGGGACGAACTCGTGCGGCTGGCGTTCTCGCCGGCCAACTCCGACGGGATCAGCGATGTACTGCCCGATGCCCTGGCGCGGGCACCGGGCCGCGGCGCGTGGATCGGGGTCGATCGCGCGGCGCTGGCTGAGGCAAATGCCAACGGCAAGCTCAAGGGAGCACTGGCGCGGGCGTTCAAATCGGGCGCGCTGACGATCCCGGCGGACTTGCCTGACTTGACCGAAAAGGCGCTCGTGCGCGCGTTTCTTGACCGTTTGGGCCTCGAAATGCGCAGCGGACGGCTTATCTTGGGCTCGGACCGTATCGCGGGAGAAGCGCGTTCGGGCAAAGTTGCCGCCCTGTTTCATGCCTCTGATGCGAGCGATGACGGGTGCCGAAAGCTTGATCAGGCGTTTCGGGTTGGCAGCGACGCCGAAGGCACCGATCTGGCGGGCACGCGCCTGCCACTGGACCGAGCGACGCTGTCTGTGGCATTGGGCCGCGACAATGTCGTCCACGTGGCGCTGGCCGATCGTGCATCGGCCGGGCGGGTCGCCTCTCCTCTGGGGCGCCTGCTGACATTCCTGGGGGCTGCAACAGTGGCCGACAGCCTGAGTGAAGCCGGAACCGATCCGCCAGCCTAGCTGCCCGGGCAGGACCCGGATTGGCCATGGCGACGTTTTGTATTTTGAAGGACTATTGAGAGCGTATGAGCGACAACGACACCACACCGACCACCACCCGCAAGCCCCTCGGGCTGAAGCGGCCGGTCGATGCCGGAGAGGTCAAGCAGACCTTCAGCCACGGCCGCACCAACAAGGTGACGGTTGAGGTCAAGCGTCGCCGCACGCTCAAGCGTCCGGGCGAGGAATCGGCTGTGCCTGAGCCGACGGTCGTCGAGGCCACTGAGCCCGTCGTTGCGGCGCCAGCGCCGCCGCCTCCCCCTGCTCCCAAGCGCAAGGCCGCGCCGTCTTCGGAGACGCCGCAGGAGCGCGTCGCCCGTCTGCAGCTCGAGGCCGAAGAAGATCGTTTGCGCCAGGGCCAGGAAACACGCCGCCGCGAGGACGAGGAAAAAGCGCAAACCGTCGAAGACGAGAAGCGCCGCGCCAGCGACAATCGCCAGGCTGAAGAGGCCCGCAGCGAAACCGAAGCCCAAGAGGCTGACGCCCCGGCTCCGGTCGCGGAACCGGAAGCGGCCGAGGGGGCTGATACGGCTGAAGGCAATGCTGCGTCGCCGTCACCCGCGCCGCGCAAGTTCACGCCGGTCGAGCGCCCCGAGCCCAAGCGGCCGGAAAAGAAGCGCGAGGATCGCAAGAGCACGCCGGCAGGCCGCGTGGTCGAAGATCGCCGCAAGGGTGGCAAGCTGACCGTCAATCGCGCGCTCAATGAAGACGAAGGCGCTCGGGCCCGTTCGCTCGCCGCGCTCAAGCGTGCGCGCGAAAAGGAAAAGCGCGCCCATTTCGCCGGCCAGAACCAGCCGCGCGAGAAGCAGGTCCGCGACGTCGTCGTGCCCGAAGCCATCACCGTGGGTGAATTGGCCAAGCGCATGGGCGAAAAGGGCGCTGACCTGGTGAAGGCGCTGTTCAACATGGACATGATGGTCACGGTTACCCAGACCATCGATGCCGACACGGCGGAGCTGCTGGTCGAGGAATTCGGCCACAACGTGACCCGCGTCAGCGAAAGCGACGTGGACATCGACACTTCGGCTGAAGTCGATAGCGAAGAGACACTTCAGTCGCGCCCGCCGGTGATCGCGATCATGGGCCATGTCGATCACGGCAAGACTTCGCTGCTCGACGCCCTGCGCGGGACCGATGTGGTCAAGGGCGAGGCTGGCGGCATCACCCAGCACATCGGCGCCTACCAGATCACCACCAAGCCCGCGAAAAAGGGCGACGTGGGGCACAAGATTACCGTGCTCGACACGCCGGGCCACGAAGCGTTCACCCAGATGCGCCAGCGCGGCGCGAACGTGACCGATATCGTGATCCTGGTGGTCGCGGCGGATGACGGGATCATGCCGCAGACGATCGAGGCGATCAATCACACGAAGGCGGCCGGCGTGCCGATGATCGTGGCGATCAACAAGATCGACAAGCCCGAAGCCAATGCCAAGCGCATCCGCGAACGGCTGCTCGAACACGAAGTCGTGGTCGAGGAGATGAGCGGCGATGTGCAGGATGTCGAAGTTTCGGCCAAGACCGGTGCCGGGCTCGACGAACTGATCGAAAAGATCCTGCTCCAGGCCGAACTGATGGAACTGCGTGCCAACCCCGATCGCGACGCGGAAGCGACCGTGATCGAAGCCCAGCTCGACAAGGGCCGCGGCCCGGTTGCCACGGTGCTGGTCAACCGCGGCACCCTGAAGCGCGGCGACGTATTCGTTGTCGGCACCCAGAGCGGCCGCGTGCGCGCGCTGGTTGATGACAAGGGCCAGCAGGTCAGCGAAGCTGGTCCCTCGATGGCAGTCGAAGTGCTCGGCCTGGGCGGCGTGCCGCAGGCGGGTGACGTCCTGACCGTGGTCGAGAACGAGGCCCGCGCTCGCGAGGCCGCACAGTACCGCCAGGAAAAGGCCACCGAACTGCGCACCACCACTGCGCCTGCCAGCCTCGACACGATGTTCTCGCACTTGACCAGCGACCTGGTGGAATTCCCGGTCGTGGTAAAGGCAGACGTGCAGGGTTCGGCCGAAGCGATCGTGACCGCGCTGCACAACCTGTCGAACGACGACATCAAGGTGCGCGTGCTCAGCTCCGGCGTGGGTGCGATTACCGAAAGCGACGTGACCCTGGCGACGGCGTCGAAGGCGCCGATCATCGGCTTCAATGTCCGCCCCAACGCCAAGGCGCGCGAACTCGTCGCCCGGCACCGGGTGGAAATGAAGTACTACGACGTGATCTACAAGCTGACTGAAGAGATCGCCAAGGAGATGGCGGGCGTCCTCGGGCCGCTCAAGATCGAAAACGTGGTTGGCCGCGCCGAGGTCAAGCAGGTGTTTCCGGCGGGCAAGCGCGACAAGGCCGCCGGCCTGCTGGTGCTCGAAGGCGTCATCCGCAAGGGGCTCCACGCGCGCCTCACGCGGGACGATGTCATTGTTTCGGCCACCACCATCGCCTCACTGCGGCGCTTTAAGGATGACGTGGACGAAGTCCGCACGGGCCTCGAATGCGGCGTGGTCCTGACCGATACCAACGACATCAAACCGGGCGATAACCTCGAAGTGTTCGAGATCGAGGAACGCGAACGGATCCTGTGACACTTCCCCCTCCCGTTCGCGGGAGGGGCAACAGGCAGACTATGGCCCGTTACGCCGCCTTCTTCGCCAGCATCAACGTTGGCGGCAATCGCCTGCTGATGGCGGAGCTGCGCGACGCATTAGCACGCGAGGAGTTCGATGATGTGGAAACGGTCGTCGCCAGTGGCAACGTACTGTTTTCGCATGACGAGCGGCCTTCCGAGGGCCTGACCGAAAAACTCGCCTATGTGCTGCGCGACCGGTTCGGGATCGATACCTTCGCTGCCGTGCGCAGCCGTGAGGAAGTGGCCGAGGCGATTTCGGGCAATCCCTTCAGCGGCAAGGGCGAGGACAAGATCGTCCATACCCATTTCCTGTCAGGCCAGCCTGAACGGGCGGCGTTTGACACAATGGTGGAGGACTATGCGGTGCGCGGGCCAGAGACGCTGGCGCTGGGCGACCGGGCGCTTTACGTCGATTACGTGGAAGGCGTGGGCAACAGCAAACTGACCGGCGCCTTCATCGAACGACGGCTTGGCTGCCGCGGAACGGCGCGCAACATGCGCTCGCTCCAGCGCATCCTGGACAAGATGGACTAATATGGCGCGCGCCCCCGCTGGACCCGAAGAACGCTCCGTCCGCCTGCTCAAGGTGGGTGAACGCGTGCGCCACGTGCTGAGCGAACTGCTGATGCGCGATGAAGTGCATGACGACACGCTTAGCGCGCACCACATCTCGATCACCGAAGTGCGCATGTCGCCCGACCTCAGGTTGGCGCGGGTCTATGCCAAGCCATTGCTCGGCGGGGACGAGGAGGTGGTACTCACGGCGCTGCGCCAGAACACTGCCTACCTGCAGCGCGAAGTGGCCCAGCGCCTTGGCCTCAAGTTCGCGCCCAAGCTGCGCTTCCACGCCGACGAAAGCTTCGACGAAGCCGAACGCATCGAACGCCTGCTGCGCGAACCCAAGGTTTCTCGCGACCTGGGCGAAGCGGGCGTCGAGGAGGCCTGACCGTGGCCAAGCTCTATTTCTACTACGCCAGCATGAATGCCGGCAAATCGACCAACCTGCTGCAAGCCAACTTCAATTATGGCGAGCGCGGGATGGACACGATGTTGTGGACGGCCGCGCTCGACAACCGCACCGCGCAGCCGATCGCCAGCCGCATTGGCCTCGGCGCCGATGCCAACCGCTTCGGGCCGGGCACCAACTTGTGGGACGCGGTGACTGAGCAACACGCCGAAACGCCGCTCGCCTGCGTGCTGATCGACGAGGCGCAGTTCCTCACTGTGACGCAAGTCTGGCAATGCGCCCGGCTGGCGGACGAGGCGGGGATTCCGGTCGTCTGTTATGGATTGCGGACCGATTTTCGCGGCGACCTGTTCCCCGGTTCCGCCGTCCTGCTGGGCGTAGCCGACGCGCTGATCGAGTTGAAAGCGGTGTGCCACTGCGGGCGCAAGGCGACGATGAACTTACGAACCGACGATCAGGGCGATCCGGTGGCCAAGGGGCTGCAGACGCAAATTGGCGGCAACGAGCAATACGTCGCGCTGTGCCGTCGCCATTTCGCCGAAGCGCTCGGCCTCTACCGCTGAGCTCTCACGCACCCTATCTCGGGGCCTGATGACCGACACCCTGCTAACGGCGCTCGCG
>JBDSDZ010000012.1:0-8048 GCA_039920345.1 Croceibacterium sp. | reverse complement strand
AGCCGTTGGCGGATCGCTTCGATCTGAATGTCGGTCAGGTGTTCGATGCCGATGAATTGCGGCCGTGCGTGCTTGAGCGCGCGGATCAGTTCATCGAGCTTGGCCTGCATTGCCGCCGCATCGCGGTTCTGCGAATTCTGGATCAGGAACACCATCAGGAAGGTGACGATGGTCGTCCCAGTGTTGATCACCAGTTGCCAGGTGTCCGACCAGTGAAACAGCGGCCCGGTAACGGCCCACACCAACACCACCGCAACCGCGATCAGAAACGCGAGCGGCTGGCCCATCGCGGCCGCTATCTTGTTGGCAATCCGGGTGAAAACCTTGTTCATCGCCAGCAATAACACACCACATGCGAAATGGTGCCCTAGCGCGGCAGTACGGCGTCGAAGGCCTCGCTGAGCCTCGTCAGGCTGGCGGGAACGTCCTTCAGCTTGTCGAGCCCGAACAGGCCCAAGCGGAAGCTTTTGTAGTCGGGTCCTTCATCGACCATCAGCGGCACCCCGGCGGCAATCTGCAGGCCTTGCGCGGCAAACTTCTTGCCGTTCTGAATCTCCGGATCGTCGGTATAGCTGACGACCACGCCAGGCGCCTGGAAGCCATCGGCGGCCACCGATTTGACGCCGCGCTGCTCGAGCATGCGGCGCACCGCGTTGCCTTGTTCCCACTGCGCCTGCTTGGCAGTTTCAAAGCCCAGCGCCTTGGTTTCCAGCATCGACTTGTGGAACGCGCGCAGCGCGTCGGTTGGCATTGTCGCGTGGTACGCATGGCCGCCCCCGAGATAGGCTTCCATGATCGTGTTCCACTTATTGAGGTCCATCGCAAAGCTGGTCGATTGCGCCGCCTTGCAGCGCTCCAACGCGGCCTCGTTCAGCATCACCAACCCGGCTGATGGCGGGGCGGACCAGCCCTTTTGCGGGGCCGAGATCAGCACGTCGACACCGGTATCGGCCATGTCGACCCAGACCGTGCCCGAGGCAATGCAGTCGAGCACGAACAACCCGCCGACGGCGTGAACCGCGTCGCCGACCTGGCGGATGTAATCGTCGGGCAGGATCGTGCCCGAGGCGGTTTCGACATGCGGCGCAAACACCACGTCGGGTTTGTCGGCATGGATGGCCGCGACAACCATTGCGATCGGGGCGGGCGCGAACGGCGCTGTGGGCCCGTCTCCCTGGCGCTGCGCCTTCATGACGATTTCTTCGGAAGGGATCGATCCGGTCTCGAAAATCTGGGTCCAGCGATAGGAGAAGAAGCCGTTGCGGATGACCAGCGCCTTCTTGCCGGTGACCAGTTGCCGGGCGACCGATTCCATCGCGTAAGTGCCGCCGCCGGGGATCACCACCGCGCGGCTCGCATGATAGACTTCGCACAGGGTCTCATGGATTTCGCGCATGATGTGCTGGAACGCCTGGCTCATGTGATTGAGCGATCGGTCGGTGAAGACCACCGAGTATTCGAGCAGGCCTTCAGGATCGATATCGGGGCGCAGGGCAGGCATGGGGGAACTCCTCTCCCGGCCCCGATTGACCGGTTTTGTGCGCCAGTCAAATCCTGCGACATGAAAGTGGACGGCGCCGCCTTTTCCTTCACCCGCAAGCTGACAATGCCGCAGGGCGCCATGACGCTGGCTTACAAGGGAACGGTAACCGGCAACGTGCTGGCGGGCGAGATTACTTCGGATTTTGGCCCGATCCCGCTGACCGGCACGCGCCAGTAATCATGGGCCAGTAATCAGGGGCGAGTAATCAGCGGGGCGTGAAAAAGTGCTCGATTACGTCCCGCGCGGGACGGGTCGGGCGCAGCGTTGCGGCATCGAGGCAGCACCAGCTCGAGCGGATTTCGGCAACGATATCCTCGCCGCGCTGGATCAGCGTTTCGTAAAACGCCCGCGCGCCCTGCACTTTTTCAAGCACCACCTGGGCGATCACGGTGTCCCCCAGGAAGGTTGGCTTGAGGTACGTAATCTCGTGCTTGAGCGCGACCCACAGGTGCTTGCCGACGACATCGGGCGGGGCGCAAGTACGCCAGTGCCCGATCACCGCATCCTGCACCCAGGTCAGGTACGAGGCATTGTTGACGTGGCCCATGAAGTCGATGTCGGCCGGGTCGACTTCGATCGGGAAGTAGAAGGTTGCTGCGTTGCTCACAATGATGTAAGTAACACGCGAGCGTTACCCTGGGAAGCGCCTTGGAATCGCCTCAGGCTTTTTCGTGCGCCAGCCATTCGACCAGCGATGCCAGGCAATCGCGCGCCAGCAGCTTGCAGCGTTCGGGGCTCCAGCCCTGTTCCGGATCGGGCAGGTCGTCGTTGTCCTTGAACGGCATTTCCAGCGTCATCGCGCAGGCCCCAAAGCGCTCGGCCAGCTGGTTGGTACTCATCGACAGGTTGGCCTTGCCTTTTGGCGCGGTGCCATAACCCTTGGCGGTCTGGAAATCGGGGCTGCGGCGTTCGAGGATCGCGCGGAATTGCTGGTATTCCTTGCCCAGCTTGTCGGTCCACGAAGGGATGCCTTCGAACCCGGCGAGGAAATTGGCGGCAATCGCCTCGTCCCCGTGGACGTCCATCGCGAAGCGTACGCCGGTCTTGTCCATCGCAGTGCGGATGGCGAGCACTTCGGGTGATTTGTCGGCGCTCGGTGTATCCCATTCGCGGTTGAGGTTGGTGCCCACCGCGTTGGTGCGCAAGTGGCCGCGGAAAGACCCGTCAGGATTGCAGTTGGGAACCAGGTGCAGGCGGCATTTCTGGCGCAGCACGCGCGCGACCGGGTCGGCCGGGTCGCACAGCACTTCGAGCGCGCCCTCCATCCACCATTCGGCCATCGATTCGCCGGGATGCTGGCGGGCGTAGAGCCACACCGGGATCTCGCCCTCGCCCAGCTCGAGGCAGTCGATTGGCCGCCCATCGAGGCTATGGCCGAGGCAGCGATAGGCGACACCTTCGCTGGCAGCGGCGTCTGCCACCAGGTCTGCATGGCGCTCGAGCGAGAAGGGGGCGAAATAGGCAAACCAGGCAAGGCCGGAAGACGGCGCATGGCGAATCGTCAGCGTGCCGCCGTCCTCGTCCTTGTCGAAGCTGGTTTCGGCGCGGCCCCAATAGGCGCGGTCTTCGGATACGCAGGCGCGATAGTTGATCCACCCGCCGGGATAGGCCGAGCCGTTTAGGTCGCCGATCTTCAGCTCGATCTCGTTGCCCGCCGCGCCGGCGACGCGGAAGTGGAACCACTGGTAGAAATCGGACTGGTGGTCCTTGGGAATTCGCAGCCGGGCCTTGTTGCCGGAAACGGAGACGACGTCGATATTGCCGCTGTCGAAGGCGGCGTCGATCACAATATCAGGGGTGCTCATCGCACTTCGATAGTCTCTCCCGAGCGGCCGGGGAACCCGTCGAACAGCGCATCGGCCAACTTGGCTGCGCTGGCGGTCAGGTCAGCATAATCGCTGTTGGTGGTGGCGGTGAAGCGGGCGCTGCCTTCCCACAGGTTGTTGACCCCGCCGCTGGGCTTGATTGTCACGCGCAGTTCGCTGTCGATCTGATCCGCCGGGCGTCCGCCAAGGTTGAGCCCGATGCCAACGCCGAGGCCCGAACCGTACGACCCGGTCGATCCGCCAACCCCAACATCGACCGGCGAGCGGCCGCCGGCTGCGCGATTGGTGGCGCGGCGGATGCTCACTTCTGCCACTTGCGCGGCGGCGTCGCCGGTGACGGTGTAGCCAATCTGGCGCAGCTGTTCGGCCACCGCGGTCTGGTACGCGGCGAAGTCCCACGAAGCCGGGTCCTGCCCCGGTGCCGCGCGCACGGCGATGGGGCCGCTGCCCAGCACCGCAGGCTGCGCCCCGATGAAGCGCGTGACCGAGACCGGTGACACGTAAGCGGGGGTAGCGCAGCCAGCGAGCAGGGCCGCTGGCGCAAGCGCGGCGAGCAGGACGATTTTTCTCATGGAGGTGAAACGCGCGAAAGGCCGAGCGGTTGCGTGCCCTGTCTGCGCAAAACGTGTTGCGCTGCACAACCAAGCGACTTAGCCCGGCGCGCATGACTGATCCCGTTCCCGTCCTCGTTACCGGAGGTGCCGGCTATATCGGTAGCCACGCCGTCCTTGCGCTGCACGATCGCGGCTGGCCGGTGGCGGTGGTCGATAACCTGACCACCGGCTTTCGCTGGGCCGTGCCCGAAGGCGTGCCGTTCTATCAGGGTGACGTGGCTGATACCGAATTGCTCAACCGCATTTTCGCAGAACAGGGCACGCGGGCCATCCTGCATTTCGCCGGCTCGATCATTGTTCCCGAATCGGTCGAAGATCCGCTCAAGTATTATCTCAACAACACGGTCAAGAGCCGCGCGCTGATGCAGAGCGCGGTCGACGCTGGCATCCCGCACTTCGTGTTCTCATCCACCGCGACGGTTTATGGCGAGCCCGAAGTGCGTCCGTTGCCGGAGGATTACCCGGTCGATCCGGTCAATCCCTACGGCATGAGCAAGCTGATGACCGAGCGCATGCTGGCCGATGTCAGCCGCGCGCACCCGATGAACCACTGCGTGCTGCGTTACTTCAACGTCGCCGGGGCCGATCCCCGGGCGCGCAGCGGGCAATCCACGCTGGGCGCGACGCACCTGATCAAGGTCGCGGTCGAAGCCGCGCTGGGCAAGCGCGACGGCGTCGGCGTGTTCGGCACCGACTACCCGACGCCCGACGGCACCGGCCTGCGCGACTACATCCACGTCAGCGACCTGGCCGCCGCGCACGTCGATGCGGTTTGCGCACTGATTGCAGCGCCCGATCGGTCGCTGACCCTGAACGTCGGTTATGGCCGGGGCTTCTCGGTGCTCGAAGTGCTCGATGCGGTCGACCGGGTGACCAACGTCTCCATCCCGCGCCGCATCGAAGGCCGCCGCGCGGGCGACGTTGCTTCGCTGGTCAGCGACAACCGGCGGATCCTCGAAACGCTGCCGTGGCGCCCGCAATATGACGCGCTGGATACCATCGTCGGGCACGCGCTGCAGTGGGAGCGCAAGCTTACGGATTTGCGCCGCGATACTTGACTTGGCGCGGCCGCCTGCGTAACGGCGCGCCTTGAATTTCCGGCATCGGAGTCCATCTCCGGTGCCTCATTTTTTGGAACGGGTGCCATGAAGATCGTCAACAGCCTCAAGTCGCTCAAGGGCCGCCACCGCGACAATCGCGTGATTCGCCGCCGCGGCCGGGTCTATGTGATCAACAAGACCAACCGCCGTTTCAAGGCGCGCCAGGGCTAATGCCCGCCGAGCCGCAATTCGCTCGCGGCCCTGAAGACATGCCCAGAAACGTCGAAGGCCTCCGCGATTTCGGGGGCCTTTTGCATGCCTGATGCACCCCGGGCCATGGTGTTCGACATCGGCCGCGTGCTCTACGACTGGAACTTGCGCTACCTGTTCGAGAAGCTGATCGATGACCCGGCTGAACTCGACTGGTGGCTGGCCCACGTCATCACCGAACAGTGGCACTTCCAGAGCGACCAGGGCCGCGCCGTCGCCGATATCGTGGCCGAGAAAATCGCCGAGTATCCGGGTCACGCGGCGCTGATCCAGGCCTATGCCGCGCGCTTCAATGAAACGCTGCCGCACCCGATTGCTGGCGCCCATGCGCTGGCTCGCCGCCTCCACGCAGCCGGAGTGCCGCTTTACGGGCTGACCAACTTCGGGGCCGAGTTCTGGGCCGGATTCCGCCCCACCGCGCCGTTGTTCGAGTTGTTCAGCGACGTGGTCGTTTCAGGTGAGGAGCGGGTCGCGAAGCCCGATGCGCGAATCTACGAAATTGCCGAGTCGCGCTTCGGCCACGCGCCGGAGCAGCTGTTTTTCGCTGACGACAACGCCGCCAACGTCGCTGCCGCCACCGCGCGGGGCTGGCAGGGGCACCTTTTTACAGGCGCCGCGGCGCTCGAATCGGCGCTCGCCCTGGCGGGCCTGCTGCCGGAATGAAAAGACCCCCGCGCCCAAAGTCGTGATTGGGGGGTGCGCGGGGGCCAGGTCGGCGTCCCTGGATGGAGATGTGAAGGTCGGGACGCAATTTAAGGTTGCGTTTTGCTACTTAAATGACATCGCGCCCGAGAGCAAGCCGGCGTTGCTGGTGTTGTAATAACTTTGTCGTAAAAGAGCGCCGATGGGACGTGTTCACGAAGATATGCAGCACGCGGTGAGCTGCGGTTTGCCGCCCGCGCTCGAAGTGATGGGCGAACGCTGGTCGTTCCTCATCCTGCGCGCCGCCTTCAACGGCTTCGTCCATTTCGAGGAATTTTCGAGCGAGCTGGGCATCGCCCGCAACATCCTCTCCAATCGGCTTGGGCGACTGGTCGATCACGGGGTGCTCGAACGCACACCGAGCAAGCAAGATCGGCGCAAGGTCGAATACCGGCTGACTGAAAAAGGCAGCGACCTGCTCCCGGCCATGCTCGCACTGCGCCAGTGGGGCGAGAAGTACACGATGCGCGTGCCGGCCAATCCGACGCTAGTCGATGCCCGTGACGAACTGCCGATTGCCCCGATCAAGATCCGCGCCGCCGATGGGCGCGAACTCGGCTGGCATGATCTTGCGTGGCAGGACTGCTCGGCCGCTAAGTAACTTAGGCGCGCGGCGCCTGCCGGCGATAGCTGAGCGCTTCGGCCACATGGATGCGGCCAATCTGATCCGCCCCGGCCAGATCGGCGATCGTCCGCGCCACCCGCAGCATTCGCGTGTAACCGCGCGCTGACAGCCGCATCGCCTCGGCTGCCTGCAACAGCAGCTTGCGCCCCGCTTCATCGGGCGTGGCGTGGGTTTCCAGCGCTTCGCCGTCGAGCTCGGCATTCGAACGCACCCCGCGCGCCGATTGCACCTTCCGCGCTGCCGCAACCCGCGCGGAGACTTCGGCGGACCCTTCGGCAGCAGGCGGCAAGGCGAGGTCGCTGGCGCTCACTGGGTCCACCTCTACATGCAGGTCGATCCGGTCGAGCATCGGCCCTGAAATCTTGGTCTGGTAATCGGCGGCACAGCGCGGCGCCCGGCTGCAGGCCAGCGCGGCATCGCCCAGGTGGCCGCAGCGGCACGGATTCATCGCCGCAACCAGCTGCACCCGCGCCGGGAAGGTGACGTGGGCATTGGCGCGCGCAACATCGACTTTGCCGGTCTCGAGCGGCTGGCGCAGCGAATCGAGCACCGCGCGCTGGAATTCGGGCAGCTCATCCAGGAACAGCACGCCCAGGTGCGCCAGGCTCACTTCGCCCGGCCGCACCCGCAGCCCGCCGCCCGTGAGCGCCGCCATCGAGGCTGAATGATGCGGGGCCCGGAAAGGGCGCGTGCGGCTGATCCGCCCGCCTTCGAGCGTGCCCGCGACCGAAGCGACCATGCTGACTTCGAGCGCTTCGGGCGGGGTCAGTTCGGGCAGGATGCCAGGCAGGCAGCTGGCCAGCAGGCTCTTGCCCGCGCCCGGCGGCCCGATCATCAGCAGGTTGTGCCCGCCAGCCGCTGCAATCTCAAGCGCGCGCTTGGCGGTTTCCTGGCCTTTGACCTGCTTCAGGTCCGGCCCGTGCCCCGGTGCCTCGACTTCGCCCGGCTGCGGTTCGGGCAGCGCCTGCACGCCCTTGAGGTGGTTGAGCAGGCTGACGAGGTTGGGCGCGGCGATCACCGGCACCCCGCTCGCCCAGCGCGCTTCGGCGCCTTGTGCCGCCGGGCAGATCAGCCCCTTTTCCTCGCCGCTGGCATGGATCGCGGCCAGCAGCACCCCGGGCGACGGCACGATGCGCCCGTCGAGCGATAATTCACCGACGGCAATCCAGTCCGCCAGTTGCTCGGCGTCAGTCACTCCCATGGCTGCCAGCAGGGCGAGCGCGATCGGCAGGTCGTAGTGGCTGCCTTCCTTGGGTAAGTCGGCCGGCGAGAGGTTGATGGTGATCCGCTTGGGCGGCAGCGCCAGCCCCATCGCGGCGAGCGCGGCCTGCACCCGCTCGCGGCTTTCGCCCACGGCCTTGTCTGGCAAGCCGACGATGGCGAAGCGCGGCATTCCGGGGGCGACCTGGCACTGAACTTCGACGCCGC
>JBDSDZ010000011.1:0-29955 GCA_039920345.1 Croceibacterium sp. | reverse complement strand
GTACCACAGGAAATCGATCCGCTCGATGCCCATCGCAGCCACGCCGGCGGCTGAACCGATGATCAGGATCGAGCCGCCGGTGCCCGCACAATAAGCCATGAATTCCCACAGGAAGCTGTCCTGCGGATAAGCGGCCATACTGTACATTCCCATCGCCGCAGCGACCATCGGGACATTGTCGATCACGGCGCTGACCAGCCCGATGGTGAACACGATCAGGTCGAGCCGACCAAAAACCTGGTCCAGCCACATCGCCAGGCCGGTCAGGATACCGGCGTGCTCCAGCGTCGCCACTGCCAGCAGGATACCGATGAAGAACACGATCGCGTTCATGTCGATCCGGGTCATCGCGTGCGCGATGGTGACGTGTTGCTTCTCGGCCCACGGCTTGTTGCGGTGAAGCAGCTCGCCGATGGTCCAGATCACGCCAAGGCCGGTGAGGATGCCGAGGAACGGCGGCAGGTGCGTCACTGCCTTGAACACGGGCACCGAGAGCAGCGCTGCGAGGCCGAGGACGAACATCAGGTTGCGTTCGAACGGCGTCGTCGTGCTCGCGCGGTCGGCCAGATCGGCCTTTTCGGGCGCCAAGATCGCCTTGCCACGCATCGAATAGGCGATGATCGCCATCGGCACGAGCAGGTTGACCAGCGAAGGCAGGAACAGCCGCGAGACGATCGGCAAGGTGGTTACCTGCCCGCCGATCCACAGCATGGTGGTGGTGACATCGCCGATGGGTGACCACGCGCCGCCGGCATTGGCGGCGATCACGATCATCCCGGCCATGACCAGCCGGTCATCGCGCTCGCGCAGAAGGCGCTTGACCAGTGAAACCATGACGATGGTGGTCGTCAGGTTGTCGAGCACGGCGCTGAGGAAGAAGGTTACCAGGCACAGGAAGACCAGCAGCGCCGCCAGCGTGCGGGCCTTGAGGCGCGAGGTGATGACGTCGAAACCGTCATGCGCGTCGACCACTTCGACCACCGTCATCGCCCCCATCAGGAAGAAGGCGATTTGCGCGGTATTGATCAGCGTTTCATTGAGCTCACCGTCGACGACATCCGGATTGCCGGTCGCCAGCGCGTAGATTGTCCACAGCGCGCCTGCGCCAACCAGCGCGGTGGCCGACTTGTTGATCCGCAACGGCTCCTCGAACGCGATGGCTGCGTAAGCGAGCATGAACACGGCGATGAGGATCTGGGTCATGGCGGCCCATGTGGCAGTAGCACTGCCAGAATGCCAGCTACCCTCAGGCCTTGGCCGCTACCGGCGCGTCATCGCCCAGGTCTTCGTACCAGGCTTCGACCGGGCCACTGAGCTTGATCGTCAGCGGACGGCCCCGGCGGTCCATCGATTTGCCGGCCTGGACGCGAATCCAGCCTTCCGAAATCGAGTATTCCTCGACGTTGGTGCGCACCCCGCCCTTGAACCGGATGCCGATGCCGCGGCGCAGCGTGTCGGCATCGAAATGCTGGCTCTCCGGGTCAATCGACAAGTGATCGGGCGGCACATCTGCGCCGCTGGTGGCGGCCTGTTCGGGCGCCGCTTCGGGGGTTTGCTCGTTCATCCCGCGCGCTTAGCCACGGCGGGCGCAGAAAATCAATCCGGCGCGGGCGTTTCGCTCGGCGCAGCGTCGGGCTGCGACGGCACTTCGCTGGGCGAGCCGCCGGGGCGCACGAAATCGCCCTGGTCGGGCGCGACTTCGTCGGGAGCGCTGCCAGGCATGACCTGGTCACCCTGGCCGGGAGTGACTTCGTCGGGCTGGTTGCCCGGGAAATCGGTATCGCCGCCCATCAGCGGCTGCGAGGAATTAGAGGCGTTCATCGGATTACTCCTTTGCCCTGACAACGCCCGGTCGCGCACCTGCGTTCCACCGCCGCAATCGGACTGCCGTGGCGCTTGCCCTTTCCAGCCCGTGCGTATAACGGCGCATCCCTGTTTCGCAGGCAGCCAGCCTGCTGGGATTCGTCGAGCCGCGGGCGTGGCGGAACTGGTAGACGCGCTGGTTTTAGGTACCAGTATCGCAAGATGTGGGGGTTCGAGTCCCTTCGCCCGCACCAGTCCCCCCGAGCGTTTCGGGCGGGACGGCTCAGAGAGAATGTTTGAAAAGGTTTTGGAATGCAGATCGTTGAAACGACCAATGACGGGCTCAAGCGCGCCTACACGCTGAAGATCCCGGCCAAGGAAATTGCCGCGCGGATCGATGCCGAGGTCAAGAAAGTTGCGCCGCAGGTCAAAATGCCCGGCTTCCGCCCCGGCAAGGTTCCCGCCAACCTGATCAAGAAGATGCACGGCCCGGCCCTGCATTCGGATGCGTTCAACGCCAGCGTGCAGGAATCGATCGATACCCTGCTGCGCGAGAAGAAGCTGCGCCCCGCGCTGCAGCCCAAGGTGGACCTGAATGCCGGCTATGCCGAAGGCAAGGACGCCGAGCTCAAGGTCGAAGTCGAAGTGCTGCCCGATATTGCCGCGCCCAAGGTGGACGGCATCAAGCTCGAACGCCTGACGGTTGCGGTCAGCGACGCGCAGCTCGACGAAGCCCTGCAGCGCCTCGGCGCCAACCAGAAGAGCTACACCGACGCCCCGAAGACCCGGAAAGCCGCCGACGGCGACCAGCTGATCATCGATTTCGTCGGCCGTGTCGATGGCCACGAGTTTGATGGCGGCAAGGCTGAAGCGACCCCGCTGGTGATCGGTTCCGGCCAGTTCATCCCCGGCTTCGAAGACCAGCTGACCGGCGCCAAGACCGGCGACACCAAGACCATCAAGGTCACGTTCCCGGCCGACTATCCGGCCGCCGACCTGAAGGGCAAGGACGCCGAGTTCGACGTGACCGTGCAGCAGGTCAAAGTGCCCGGCGAAACCAAGGTGGACGAAGCGTTCGCCAAGTCGCTCGGGCTCGACAGCCTCGACAAACTTAAGGAACTGGTGCGCGTCCAGCTGGAGCAGGAATCAGCTGGCCTGACCCGCACCCAGATGAAACGCCAGTTGCTCGACACGCTCGCCTCGGCGCACGATTTCGCGGTGCCCGAAACGATGGTCGAAGCCGAGTTCGAGCAGATCTGGCAGCAGCTCCGGGCCGAAATCGCCAAGGAAGACGATCCCGCCGCCGGCTTGGCCGAAATCGAAGCCGAGAAGGACGACTACAAGCGCATTGCCGAGCGCCGTGTGCGCCTGGGCCTGCTACTGTCCGAAATCGGCCAGGCCAATGGCGTCGAAGTCAGCGCGCAGGAAATGGGCATGCTGATCCAGCAGGCCGCACAGCAGTATCGCCCCGAAGATCGCGAACGGTTCGTCGAGTATGTGCGCAGCGAGCCGATGGTCCAGGCCCAGCTGCGCGCGCCGCTGTACGAGGACAAGGTGGTCGACTTCATGTTCGACAAGGCTGCGGTGACCGAGCGTTCGGTAACCCGCGAGGAACTGGAAGCCGCGATCGAAGCGGAAGAGACCGCCCCGGCCGCCAAGCCTGCCGCGAAGAAGGCCGCTGCCAAGAAGGCTCCGGCTGCAAAGGCTCCGGCTGAAAAAGCACCGGCCAAGAAGGCTGTTGCCCCCGCCAAGGCTGAAAAGCCCGCCGCGAAGGCTGCTACCGCCAAGGCTCCGAAGGCCGCTGCCGCCAAGGCCCCGGCCAAGGCTGCTGCTGACAAGGCTCCGGCCAAGAAGTCGGCGGCTGCTAAGCCTGCGGCCAAGAAAGCCCCGGCCAAGAAGTAAGTCCACCGTCGGTCTTCCCGCAGGCGCGGGGAGGCCGCGGGGCTATCAGAAGTTGCCCTTGACCGTGAAGTTCACAAGGTGACCGACTTCGCGTCGGCGATCTTCATGAAACAGCAGCGGCGCGCTGTTGCGCGGACCGGCATAGACGTAGCGGTCGAGAACTGACTGATTTTCCAGGATGTTGTTGAGACGCGCCTGCACTGTCAGGCCGAACACATCCTTGTTTTCCACGAACACGCCGAGCGCGGTACGCAAGTTGTGATCGTAGCCAAACTCGGCCAGCCGGTAATACGGTCGGATTCCCGAGGTGCGCACGCTAGCGCCATAAGCCCAGTTGCTGCCCGGCAGGTCATGCCGGAACTGGACATTGACGCTGTAGGGCTGCGCCTTGTCGAACTCGCGTGCCAGCCCCGTCAGGGGGTCAGAAAGCTGGGTGTGCAGCCAGCTCAAGTCGACGTCGACCTTGGCTCCCGGAATGCCCAGGGGATCAAACCTGATCGTGCTGTTCAACTGGACGCCATAGCTGCGCGCCGAATCAATATTGCCGACCGATTCGCCGCCGCTTGGCAGCGGCACAACGGCCACGTAGTCCTGAATGTAATCGTTCGAAACGTTGACCGTCATCGATCCCCATTGACCCAGGCTTTTGGAAAGTTGGACATCGAACTCCCAGCTCTGTTGCGGACGCAATTCGTTATTGCCGGCATTGGTGTTGTTGTTCTGCAAATTCACATCGGCAAGAAAATCGCTGAAATTGAGCTGGCCCACCTTGCGCGCCGCCTTGAACGATACGTCCATCCCGTCAGATGGCTTCCACGACAACGAGAGCGAGCCCTTGGGCCGCTTGAAGCTGCGCGACAGGGCGTTCGCACCCGTCTGGGCAATCTGCGAGTATTCGCCGCCGGCGCTGACCTGCAATGTCACATTGTGCGCCAGCGGGCGTCCGAACGAAAGGATGCCTTCGTAGCGGTCCTCGGTCACGCCGCCGGTGCCCGACGGAAACGGAATCGGCCGGAAATCTCCCGCCGTCGTCAGCAGCGCAAAGCCAGCCACGTTGTTCAGTCGGTTGTACGCCGCCTCGCCCGATAACTGGACATCGCCACCGAACATCTTCCAGCGATATTCGCCGCGGGCAATGTGTTCGCCGCTGTTGCTCGCCTGCGTAAACCGGCTGCCATAGCGCGCCGCGCCGGTATCGGGATCGGTAATGAGCTCGGTGGAAAACGTCGACTGGCGGAAGCTTTCCAGTCCGATCAGCTTGAGCCGGCCGGGACCCGCAGCGAACTCGACATCGCCGCCGATCTCGTAATTGTGGCCGTCGTTGCGCGAGCGCAGAAGCTTCAAGAGCGAGGGCGCGCCCGCAGCAGCGACAACATTTTCATCTTCGCCCGAGCGCAGCCAGCTCCATTGGTAGGCCGCGCTGAAGTTGCCGATCGAACTGCCGGGCCCATCGATGCGAAACTGGCCGCTGACTTTGGGGTTCTGCATGACGCTGTCGGTCTGGCTGAAGCGCTGCTCGACCACGCCGAAACGATCGGTGATGAAATTGGGGCCGCCCGTGCCGCCGATAAACGGACTGTTGTCGATCGCGAGGGTATAGCCCACCGGCCCCTGGCTGCCCGTCACCGACACCTTTGCGCCAGTCCAGCGGGCTTGGGCAAAGTCGGTCGGCAACTGCGGCGTCCATTCGAACTGGCCGCGTATGCCTTGCGATTGCCGGGCGATGATGTTCGCTACCCGGCCCGAAAGACCGGGAATGTCGAGCGTCGCGCCATCGACAAATTCGATGCGGATGACGTTGGCCGCGGCAATGCGGCTGAGCCGCGTCGAGACGGAGTCCGACTTGCTCGAGATCCGCTCGCCGTTGAGCAGGACATTGCCCGTCGCCTCGCCCAGCCCGCGGCCCTGGCCAAAACTTTCCTGGATGTTGAAGCCGGGCACCTGCTGCAGCATGTCGAGCGCGCTGCGCGGTGCGTACTGGGCAAAATCGGCGGGTGTATAGACCAGCGGTCCGGGCGCGATGGCAGCGGGCACGGAGGCCGAAGGTTGCACCGGCGCAATGCGCTGCGGGGTCGAACCCGGTTGTACGTCGGTCGGCGGTTGGAGAATCGGGGGGGATTCCTGCGTCTGCGCACGCGCGGCAGTGGCGCAGAACGCCAATACGCAGCAGCACAGATAGAAGCCCGAACGCGGCACTAGATCTCCCAAATGCCGGATCGTTGACTTAGTCCGGTTTGCTAGGGGGTAACCTTAGGCCACGCAACCCTGCATTGGCTAATGCGTGGTAAGGCTCCACTTTTCAAGGCTCGGTACAGGCAGGGGTGCGGTGCGGGCGCGCTCGTATGCCGCGCCGGCCTTAAGTACTGCGGCATCAGCCCATTTTGCGCCCATGAACGAAAGCCCGATCGGCAGGCCCTCGACCGCGCCCATCGGGACCGAGAGATGCGGATAGCCGGCAATCGCCGCCAGGTTGCCTGCGCCAATGGAGCCTTCGTAATGGTCACCGTTGACCATGTCCGTGGTCCATGCCGGCCCGGCGGTGGGGGCGATCAGGAAGCTGACGGAATTGTCCGCCAGCAGCTTGTCGATCCCCTCGGCCCCGGCCATGCGCAGCGAATCGCCGCGCGCCTGCTCGTAAGCGGCAGGGTCGGTCGCGGCTTCGGCGGAAATGAAGATATCCTGTCCGAACCAGCGCATTTCGGTGTCGGCATGCGCCTCGTCGAACGCGATCACATCGGCCAGCGTGCGGACCGGCAGCGATGCGGGCGAGGCCGCGAGGTAGGCGCCCAGGTCTCCGCGCAGTTCGTACAGCAGGACCGCGAATTCGGCGTCGCCCAACTTGGAGTCGGCTTCGAAATCGAGCGGCACCAGCACCGCGCCGGCACGGGTGAGGTCGGCCTCCGCCTGCTCGAACAAGGCCTCGACCTTGGGATTGGAACCTACCGCCTTGGTCAACACGCCAATGCGCACGCCCTGCAGCGAAGCAGCGGCAAGCCCGGCGGTAAAATCGACTTTGTGGGCTTCGGCCGCGGCCGTCGCGGCATCGGCCGGGTCGCTACCGGAAAGAGCGTTGAGCAGCAACGCCGCGTCCGCCACCGAGCGCGCCATCGGACCCGCGGTGTCCTGGCTATGGCTGATCGGGACCACGAAGGTGCGGCTGACCATACCTACCGTGGGCTTGAAACCGACCACGCCATTGACGCTGGCGGGGCAAGTGATCGAACCGTCGGTCTCGGTCCCGATGGCGGCCCAGGCGAGGCCCGCCGCCACGGCCGCGCCGCTGCCCGAAGATGAGCCGCACGAATTGCGGTCTGTGGCGAAGGGATTGTGCACCAGCCCGCCCACCGCGCTCCACCCGCTGGTGCTGTGGCTGGAACGGATGTTGGCCCATTCGCTGAGGTTGGTCTTGCCCAGAACGACCCCGCCCGCCGCGCGCAGCCGCGCGATCATCGGGGCATCGCGGCCGGTCCTGTTGTCCGCCAGCGCGAGACTGCCCGCGGTGGTCGGCCACTCGCGGGTTTCGATGTTGTCCTTCACCAGCACCGTGCGGCCCGCCAGCGGCAAGGCCGCTGCAGCGCGTGCCTCCGCTGGAGCGTAAGGGTTGGCCACGATGACGGCATTCAGTTCGGGCCCCGCATCGTCGACTTGCGCGATGCGGGCGAGATAAGCCGACGCATCGTCGCCCGGATCGGCTGCAGCAGGGGCGGAGAACGCGAGGGCAGCAGCGGCGGCGAGGAAGGCGGGTTTCATCCCCCCACTGTGCCACCGTGCGGCGGGCGCGCAACCGCTAGAACGTGCCGCGCACCGAAATATCGAAAATCGGCCCCACCGCCTGGTCGCGGCTTTCATGGAACAGCACCGCCGAGCTGTCGCGCGGGCCGGAATAGACCGTCCGGTCGAGGATCCGGCGGCCGTTGGTGACGTTGAAGAATTGCGCCCGCACGGCAAGGCCGAACACGTCCTTGTTTTCGACAAATACGAACGTGTACGCCGGGCCTTCGTAGTTGCGGCCGACTTCGGCCAACCGGTAATACGGCTGCACGTGGTTGTAGGAGACGCCCAGCCCCCAGGCCCAGTCGCTGCTGGGAATGTCGTGCCGCAGGGTAATATCGGCCCGGCGATCGAAGTGATTACTGAAAGAACGCGATTGCCCGGTAAGCGGATCGCGCAAGTTGGAATCCTCCAGCGTCAGGTCGGCGTCGATCTTGGCGCCCTTGAAGCCGATCGGGTCAAGCTTGATCGTGCTGACCCAGTTGGCGCCATAGTTGCGCGCGCTGGCGATATTGCCGCGTGATTCCACCCCTCCGGGTAGCGGGATGAAGTCGATGTAGTCATTGTACCAGCGGCCATAGAGCTTGAGCGTGGTGGTGCCCCAGGCGGCGAGGTCTTTCTTGGCTTCGAAATCGAGGTTCCAGCTTTGCGGCGGCACCAGTTCCGCGTTGCCGGCATTGCCGGTATTCTGGTTAAGGTCGACGCGGGCGAGGAAGTCCTCGAACGACAATTGCCCCACCTGGCGCGACAGGCGCAGCGACAGGTCAAGCCCGCGGTGCGGCGTCCATGACAGGCTGGCCGATCCCTTGGGCCGCTGGAAGGTGCGCGTCAGGCCCATCGGCCCGGTCTGCGAAAGCTTCGAGTATTCGCCCCCCAGCCCGATTTGCAGCGACAGGTTGCTAGCCAGCTGGCGGCCTTGCGTCAGCACCGCTTCGTAGCGGTCCTCGTTGACCCCGCCGGTGCCGTTGGGGAACGGCGTTTCGACGAACGTGGTGCCCGCCGGGTCGAGGTTGAACAGGTGCGCTTCGCCGTTGTAGCGGTTGAAGGCCGCTTCGGCCGCCAGCTGCCAGTCGCCGCCGAGCATCTTCCAGCTATATTCACCGCGCGCGATGTGCTCGCCGGTCCCGCTGACACTGGCATAGCGGCCGCCGGTGTTGGGCGAATTGTCGGCGTAAATGAACACCGCGTCCTCGCTGTAACGGCTGTGCTCATAGCGTTCGAGCCCGATCAACTTGAGGCGGCCTGGCCCCAGGGCAAACTCGAAATCGCCGCCGAGCTCATAGTTGTACGGCCGGTCGCGCGCATCATAGTCGCGGTGGCGGTCGATTCCGCCGGGGCGGGTCCGCTCCTCATCGTCGTGGAGGTTGAAAAAGCCGCGCTGGTACGACGCGTTGAAGTGGCCGACGGAGGTCCCCGGCCCATCCCACTTGAGCGAGCCGCTCAGCTTGGGATTGTCATTGGCGATCGCGAGGTGGGTTTCACGATGTTCGATCAGGGCGCCGCCGGCATCGGTGATTTCGGTCGGCCCGCGCGCGGCGCCGCGACCACCGGGATTACTCACCGCCAGCGTGTATTCGACTTTGCCCGCGGTGCCGTTGATCGACACGCTGCCGCCGAACCAACGCGGGCGGACGTAATTCGGGCGGAAGCGGGTTTCCCATCTGAACTGTCCTGACAGTGCCCCACCTTCGACAATGATGTTGGCGACTTGCCCTGAAAGGCCGGGGATATTGAGCGTGGCGCCGTCGACGATTTCGATCCGCACCACCTTAGTGGCAGAGATCTTGTTGAGCCGGTCGAACACGCTTTCGGATTTGAGCGCCAGCCGTTCGCCATTGATCAGGACGTTGGTGCTGGCCTGGCCCAGTCCGCGCCCCTGCTCTTCGCTGTTGACCGAGAATCCGGGCACCTGGTTGAGCATGTCGAGCGCGGTCTTGGGGGCAAACCGGGCGAAATCTTCCGGCGTGAAAACCAGCTTGCCATCGGCAGCCACTGCGGCGACGGGCGCCGGTGCATCGCCGCTGTCCTGCGCCTGTGCAGGCGGCGCGATCAGCACGAAAGCCAGCGCAAGTGCCGAATTTGTCCCCTCAATCCCTCGCACATCGTCCCCACTGACTACAGTTGTATTCTTGCGCCGTCTTATTGCCTTAATACGCTGCCGGAAGCCAGGTTCGACCGATAGCCTTTGCCAGCCGATGAATGGCATGGCGGTGCAGAGCCGCGCCAAGCCTCTTGAATCGGCGCGGCGCACACGCGACATAGGCCGGGCTTAAAGACGAGAGGATTTCCATGTTCGACGTGTTCGGCGATTCCGCCCATCGCTATGGCGCCCAGGGCCAGTTAACCCACGATCCGGTGACCGGACAGCTTGTCCCGGTGGTGGTCGAAAGCACCAGCCGCGGTGAACGCAGCTTCGACATTTTCAGCCGCCTGCTGCGCGAACGCATCGTGTTCGTGACTGGCGAGGTTGAAGACAACATGGCTTCAGTCATCGTTGCCCAGCTGCTGTTCCTCGAGAGCGAGAATTCGCAGGACATCTCGATGTACATCAACTCGCCCGGTGGCGCGGTGACAGCTGGCATGGCGATCCATGACACCATGCAATACATCAAGCCCAAGGTCCGCACGGTCTGTATTGGCCAGGCCGCTTCGATGGGCAGCTTCCTGCTCGCCGCCGGTGAACCGGGCATGCGCGTGGCGTTGCCCAATGCGCGAATCATGGTCCACCAGCCTTCGGGCGGGGCCCGCGGCATGGCCTCGGACATCGAAATCCAGGCCAGGGAGATCCTGCGAATCCGCAAGCGGATGAACGAACTTTACGTCGACTACACCGGTCGCACCCTGACCGAGATCGAGAAGGCGCTCGATCGCGACACCTTCCTCGAAGCCGATGAAGCGCTCAAGTTCGGCCTGGTCGACAAGGTGTTTGCGCATCGGCCGACCGACGAGGAAACTGGCGATACGTCGGGCAGCGGCGGGTCGCCGGAGTAACCCAGCCGGGCGCCATGAATCGCCGCAAAACTGTAGCATTTTGGCAACCTTGCCTCTTCAGGCTGGCGCAAGGCGTGCGTGTTAGGCTTGTTGCGATTGATATTAATGCCCCCGGGTCTACATTCCGCGGGGCGAATCCTGTGCGCTAACGCGTGGGCAACGGACGAGAATATGACCAAACTTAGCGGTTCCGACAGCAAGAGCACCCTCTACTGCAGCTTCTGCGGCAAGTCGCAGCACGAAGTCCGCAAGCTGATTGCGGGCCCGACGGTGTTCATCTGCGATGAATGCGTCGAGCTGTGCAACGACATCATCCGTGAAGAAACCAAGGGTGGTCTCGCGGGCAAGAAGGACGGCGGAGTGCCTACTCCGCAGGACATCTGCAACACGCTGAACGATTATGTCATCGGGCAAGACCGCGCCAAGCGCGTGCTCTCGGTCGCGGTCCACAATCACTACAAGCGGCTCAAGCACAGCGGCAAGTCCGGCGATGTCGAACTGGCCAAGTCGAACATCCTGCTGGTCGGCCCGACCGGCAGCGGCAAGACGCTGCTGGCGCAGACGCTGGCGCGCACCTTCGATGTGCCGTTCACGATGGCGGATGCAACAACGCTGACCGAAGCCGGCTATGTGGGCGAAGATGTCGAGAACATCATCCTGAAGCTGCTCCAGTCGTCCGACTACAACGTCGAGAAGGCGCAGCACGGCATTGTCTACATCGACGAGATCGACAAGATCACCCGCAAGGCGGAAAATCCCTCGATCACCCGCGATGTCAGCGGCGAAGGCGTGCAGCAGGCGCTGCTCAAGCTGATGGAAGGCACCACTGCCTCGGTCCCGCCGCAGGGCGGCCGCAAGCACCCGCAGCAGGAATTCCTGCAAGTGGACACGACCAACATCCTGTTCATCTGTGGCGGCGCGTTCTCGGGCCTCGAAAAGATCATCGGCGACCGCTTGCAGAAGCGTTCAATCGGCTTCGGCGCGCACATCTCTGACCCGGCCAAGGCCCAGGTTGGCGAAATGCTGCAGAAGTGCGAGCCGGAAGACCTGCTCAAGTTCGGCCTGATCCCCGAATTCGTCGGCCGCCTGCCGGTGATCGCCACGCTGCACGACCTCGATGTGCCGGCGCTGGTTGAAATCCTCCAGCAGCCGAAGAACGCCCTGGTCAAGCAGTACGCCAAGCTGTTCGAGCTGGAAGACGTGGAGCTGACCTTCACCGACGACGCGCTGGAAGCGATCGCCAAGAAGGCCATCCTGCGCAAAACCGGCGCGCGCGGCTTGCGCTCGATCGTCGAAGCGATCCTGCTCGACACGATGTTCGACTTGCCGAGCATGGACGGGGTCACCGAAGTCGTGGTCGACAAGGATGTCGTCGACGGCCGCAAGGAACCCGTCCGCGTGGTCTCCAGCGAAAACAAGAAGAAGGAAGAGGCGGCTTAAACCGCCGTTCCTCCCCGTTGCACAGCAAGGGGGAGGGGGACCGCCGGGCATAGCCCGGTGGTGGAGGGGTCAGGCCCCGCGCTCCCGGCAAACCGCAACGATAGCTTCAGCGACTTCGATCGGTGATCGCAGCACTTCACTTGCCGCAATGCGTACGATTGTGATGCCTTGGCCGTTCAGGAACACGTCTCTGCTCTGGTCCTGCGCCGGACGATCACCCCTGTCGTGTGAAACCCCGTCTATCTCGATACCCAGTTTCGCCGCTGCACAGTAGAAGTCGAGCACGAAGGGGCCGACCGGATGCTGGCGCCTGACCTTGAACCCCGCCATCTTGCGGCGTAGCTCACGCCAGAGAAGTCCCTCAGGAAGCGACATCTCGCGCCGGAGGCTCCGCGCCTTGGCGTATGCGTGATCGGTTTTGCGCATGCGGCATACCCCTCCACCCCTGCCTTCGGCGGCGGTCCCCCTCCCCATTCGAGCTACGCCCGAACGGGGAGGTACTCAGCCCTCGCCCGCTTTGCGGCGTTCGGCCATTACCTTGAGCCGCTCGACCCTTTCAGGTGGCAGCAATTCGGTGAACACGTAGGTCTGCGCGAAAGTCGGGATGTCGTCGGGAAACGCCACCCACGGCATGGCGCTCTCGGTAAAAATTACCGCGTCGGGCCGGAACGCGCCCGGATCATCGAGCGTACCGACGCGCAGGCCCGTGCCAAGGCGGCCGAGGCGCGGATAGTGGCTCCACACGGCTGACCCACACGCGTTGCAACGGCAGATCACCTGCAGTCCGCCGCTGCCGGTTGGCACCGTATCCTCGCGCAGATCGCCCTCAAGCAGGGTCACCCGCTCGGTCTCGAAGAAGGCATTGACCACCGACGTCGAGCCGGTCTGCTGCTGGCACAGGCGGCAGTGGCAATTGTTGACGAAGATCGGTTCGCCTTCGACCCGGTAACGGACTTGCCCGCAGCCGCAGCCGCCTTCGTGGATCGTGTCAGCCATGGTCGGGCCCTTCTGCTGCATGCGCGGCGTGCAAGCCGCAATCCTGTTCTTCGCCAGTCTCAACCTGCACGGTCGCGTGGCCAATGTGGAACTCGTGGTCGAGCGTGTCCGCCACCTCGCGCAGGAACCCCGCCTCGGGATAGCCACCCGGCATGACCAGGTGCGCGGTGAGCGCGGTTTCGGTCGTGCTCATCGGCCAGATGTGCAGGTCATGCACGGCGGTGACGCCCGGCAGACCGTCCAGGTAGGCGCGCACGGCCGCTTCGTCGATCGCATCGGGCACCGCCAGCAGGCCCAGTTTGACGCTGTCCTTGAGCAGGCCCCAGGTGCCCCAACCGATCACCAGCACGATCACCAGGCTGGTCAGTGGATCGAGCCACAGCGCCCCCGTCGTCAGGATCAGCACCCCGGCCACGACCACGCCGACCGAAACCAGGGCATCGGCCGCCATGTGCAGGAAGGCGCCGCGAATGTTGATGTCATCCTTGCGCCCGCCGGCGAACAGCAGCGCGGTGGCGGTGTTGATCACGATGCCGACCCCGGCGACCGCGATCATGGTGTAACCTTCGACCGGCGCGGGGTGGAAGAACCGGTCAATCGTCTCGAACAGGATCGCGCCCAGCGCAATCAGCAGCAGCCCGGCATTGGCGAGCGCGGCGAGGATCGAGCTGGACTTGTAGCCATAGGTATAACGCCCGTTGGCGGGTAGCGAACTCATGTAGGCCGCGCCCCACGCGATCAGCAAGCTGAGCACATCGCTCAGGTTGTGCCCGGCATCGGCCACCAGCGCCATCGAGCCCGACCACAGCCCGAACCCCGCCTCGATCAGGACGAACGCGGAATTGAGCAGCACGCCGATCGCAAACGCCCGGCCATAGTCCTTGGGACCATGGTGAGCCCCGTGCGAATGTGAGTGTCCGGCGCCCATTGTCCTAGTCGTAAACGCAGGCGTCGAGCCCGTCACGCCTGACGACGCCGATACGCGCCTGGATGGTGTTGCCGTAACGGCGGGTAAAGCCGCCCGGGCCGACGACCGACCGTTCCTTGGGCAGCGGCAGCACCGCGGCAATACGGGCGGCTTCGGACGCGCTCAGCCGCGCGGCGGAATGCTTGTAATAGCGCTGCGCCCCTGCCTCCACGCCGTACGTGCCGATCCCGGTCTCCGCCACGTTGAGATAGACTTCCATGATCCGCCGCTTGCCCCAGATCTGTTCGATCAGCAGCGTGAACCACGCCTCCAGGCCCTTGCGGAAATAGCCGCCGTCCTGCCACAGGAACACGTTTTTGGCGGTTTGCTGGCTGATGGTGGAGCCGCCGCGGATGCGCCCACCCTTGGCATTGCGCTGGATGGCTTTCTCGATCGCCTCGCGGTCAAACCCGTCGTGAGTGCAGAATTTACCGTCTTCGCCCGCGATCGCCGCCGAGACCATGGTCCGGTTGATGCGGCTGAGCGGCTCCCACTGCTTGGTGATGCCGTTGCCGTCCATCACCATCGTGGCCGTGATCGGCACCGGCACGAAGCGGAACAGGATGACCAGCGCGAAGCTGAGGCCGACGAACCACAGGATGGTCCAGATGAGAAAGCGCAGCACGCGGTTCATCGGCTTGCCCTAACCAAGCGGCGACGCGGGTGCAATTGGGGCTGCGAAATCGGACTCGACGCGGCGAGTTTCTAGGCGCAGCTTTCGCGGTGGTAGGCCAGGGAGAGGCGACAATGCCGCAATTCGTGATCGAGAGGGAAATGCCGGGCGTGGGCGGAGCATCAGCCGGCGATCTCAAAGGCGCTTCGCAAACCAGTTGCAGCGTGCTGCGCGAGATGGGGCCAGAGATCCAGTGGGTCCACAGCTACGTCACCGACGACAAGATTTACTGCATCTATCGCGCGCCCAACGCCGAGATGATCAAGCAGCACGCTGAAAAGGGCGGCTTTCCGGCCAATTCGATTTCCGAAGTGCGCACGATGATCGATCCAACGACGGCGGACTAGCGCGGGTAAAAAAAGGGGCGGCCGCAAAGCCACCCCTTCATGGTTCGTTTCGAGCCGTGGTCAGGCCAGCGCCATCATCTTTTCGCCCGCGATGCGCTGCATTGCCTTTTGCAGCTTCTCAAACGCGCGCACTTCAATCTGGCGGATGCGTTCGCGGCTGACGTCGTAGACCTGGCTCAGCTCTTCCAGCGTCTGCGGATTATCGGTCAGGCGCCGTTCGGTCAGGATGTGCCGCTCACGCTCGTTGAGGCTGTCCATCGCCTCGCCCAGCATTTCGTGGCGCACGTGCGCTTCTTCGGCGTCGGCAACGGTTTCGTCCTGCAGCGGGCGGTCGTCGGTCAGCCAATCTTGCCACTGGCCGGCGCCTTCCTCGTCACCGCGCAAGCTGACGTTGAGCGACGCGTCGCCGCCCATCATCATCCGCCGGTTCATGTTGACCACTTCCTGCTCGGGCACGCCGAGCGTGGTCGCGATCTTGGTCACATCCTCGGGATGGAGGTCGGAATCCTCGTAGGCTTCGAGCTGCTTCTTCATCCGCCGCAGGTTGAAGAACAACTTCTTCTGCGCCGCGGTGGTGCCCATCTTGACCAGGCTCCACGAGCGCAGGATGAATTCCTGCATCGAGGCCTTGATCCACCACATCGCATAAGTCGCGAGGCGGAAGCCGCGATCGGGCTCGAACTTCTTGACGCCCTGCATCAGGCCGACATTGCCTTCGGAGATCAGGTCGCTGACCGGCAGGCCGTAGCCGCGGTAGCCCATGGCGATCTTGGCCACGAGCCGCAGGTGGCTGGTGACCAGCTGTGCGGCGGCTTCTGAATCCTCGTGCTCCTCGTACCGCTTGGCGAGCATGTATTCCTGCTCGGCGGTGAGGATGGGGAATTTCTTGATTTCGGACAGGTAGCGGTTGAGGCTCTGCTCACCGCCGAGCGCGGGGACGCTCATTGACCGGGTGGTTGTCTTGCTCACGTGTTCCCTAGACCTTTCTTGTCAGCCGTCTGTTCGCAAACCCCATCGGGGCATTTGCAGGGGTGCGGCCACATATAGCCCCCTTATATACGACAAATGTACGCTGCGGGGCGCATTTCATCGATTTCAATGACCGGTTTGGTCGATAAGTTCCGCCATATCGGGCGGCAGATCGCTGCTGAAGCGCAGCCTGTCCGATGTGACGGGATGGACGAATCCAAGAGTCGCGGCGTGGAGCGCCTGGCGGTAAAATCCGAGTCTTTGGAGGACTGGTCGAACCTGTGAATTAGGACGTCCATAAAGCGGATCCCCCACTAGCGCATGGCCAATGGACGCAAGGTGAACCCGCACCTGGTGGGTTCTTCCGGTCTCGAGCCGGCATTCAAGAAGCGCGCAGCCATCCATTTTCTTTTGCAACTTATAACGAGTGACCGCGTGTTTGCCACGTGAGGAATCCTTGGGCAGCACAGCCATTTTCTTGCGGTTCCCGTCGGAACGCCCGATCCGCTCGTCGATTGTGCCCGCCGCTGGCAGCGGATGGCCGTTGCAAATCGCCAGGTACGCCCGTTCGAGCGAATGGTCGGCGAACTGCTTGGCGAGGCCAATATGCGCGGCGTCGGATTTAGCCACCACCAACAGGCCCGAGGTGTCCTTGTCGATCCGGTGGACGATGCCCGGCCGTGCGACCCCCCCAATACCCGACAACTGGCCTTTGCAGTGATGCAGCAGTGCGTTGACCAGCGTACCGGTGTAATTGCCCGCCGCCGGATGGACCACCATGCCCGCCGGCTTGTCGATCACGATCAGGTGCTCGTCTTCATAGACCACCACGAGCGGGATGGCTTCCGGGCCAGCGGCGGCTTCGACTGGCGGCGGGACGTCGATCGAGAACGGGCCGGCAGTCGCTTTGCCCGACGTCTGGGTAACCGGCTTGCCGTCCAGCATGACCCGGCCCTCGGCGATCAACGCCTTGACGCGTTCGCGCGAAAGACCGCTCGCATCGGCAAGCGCCTTGTCGAGTCGCTGCCCCGCTTCGAGCACGCCGGTAATGACTTTGCCCTCCCCCATGCTACGAAAATGGGAAATGACTCTGCGCCTCACAAGTGCCGTCCTTGCGACAATTCGCGGCGCCGCTGCCGAAGCAGCGCCGAATGAGTGTTGCGGCCTCCTGTTGGGCCATGGGTCGTTGATCGCCGAAGCGCGCGCTGCGGTTAACGTCGCGCCCGACCCGGCACGCCATTTCGAGATCGACCCGCAGGCGCTGCTCGATGCGCACCGGCTGGCGCGGTCCGGGGGGCCGCAAGTCGTGGGCTATTTCCACTCGCATCCAGTAGGGTCGGCCGAGCCGTCGGCGACCGACCGGGCGCTTGCCGCGGGTGATGGCCGGGTGTGGGCGATCGCGGGACGGGACGCCATAACGTTCTGGCGCGACGACGAGGACGGCTTTGCACCACTTTCCTATATTACGCTTGATCGCTAAGGCCGCTCGATGACTTCTTCCACCGATCTCGCCGCCCTGCTCTGTTCGCGCCTGTGCCATGACTTGTTGAGCCCCGTCGGGGCGCTCAACAACGGGCTCGAGTTATTGGCCGATGAAAGCGACCCCGAAATGCGTCGGCGCTGCTTCGAGCTGCTCGAACAGAGCGCCAAGACCAGCACCGACAAGCTCAAGTTCTTCCGCCTCGCCTACGGCGCTGCCGGCGGCTTCGGCGAAGAAGTGCCGAGCGAAGAACCTCACGGCCTGATCGCTGGCCTCGCCTCGAACAACGAGCGCCTGACGCTCGACTGGGGCGTGACGGTGCCGACGCTGCCCAAACCGGCGGTCAAGGTCCTGCTCAACCTTGCTGCCATCGCGATCGAGGCACTGGTACGCGGCGGCACTTTGGCAGTGGGCGCCGAACGGCTGAACGGGACGACCGAAATCGTCGTGCGCGCATCCGGCATGCGGGTGGCGTTCGATGCCAACATCGGCAAGGCGCTCGACGGGTCGCTGACAGACAGCGAGCTTTCGGGCCGCACGGCACCCGCCCACCTGATCCGCCTGCTGACCAACGAGATCGGCGGCGAACTGCAATACGCGGTTACCGGCGACGCGCTGCTGATGGGTGCCGTCCTGCCTGACAGCGCAGACTGATGGATCCCGAGCTCGTCCACCGCGAAGTTCCTTCGCCGAATTGGGACGAGCGGGCGCTGCCGGTAACGATGGTCGTGCTGCATTATACCGAAATGGAGCGCGAGGCGGCACTGGCGCGACTGACCGATGCCGAAGCCAAGGTCAGCGCGCACTACCTCATTACCGAAGCGGGCGAGGTGATCCGCCTGGTACCCGAAGACAAGCGCGCGTGGCACGCCGGGGCGAGCTTCTGGCGCGGGCATAAGGACGTGAACTCCGCCAGCGTCGGCATCGAGCTCGATCATCCCGGCCACGGCTTGGGCTATCGCGAATTTGCCGAGAGCCAGATCGACGCGCTGCTGCCGCTGCTCCACGATATCGTCCAGCGTCACAATATTCCGCGCGCCAACGTGGTCGGCCATTCCGACGTTGCCCCCGCGCGCAAGACCGACCCGGGCGAACTGTTTCCGTGGGACAAGCTCGCCGCGTACCGGCTGTGCCTGCCGCGACCCACGAAGCTCGAACTGGGCGATCCGTTCGACAACGACGGCTCGTTCTACCTCGCGCTCGAACGTTTCGGCTATGACATCACCGAAGGCCGCAAGGCGGTCGAAGCGTTCCAGCGCCGCTGGCGGCCCGAGCAGATCGACGGACTGATCGACGGCGAGGTGCGCGCAATCTTGTTCCAGTTGCTGCTGGACAGGGACGCCGGACGAACCCGGTAGCGCCTTCCCTGCCGCGACGGCCGTGCTATGGACGCCACGCCAGGGGGCCGGGCAGCCGCGTCGGGAGGTAACTTCCGCCGAGGAAAGTCCGGGCTCCGCGTTACAAGGGTGGCGGGTAACGCCCGCCGGGCGAGGGTCTTGCATCCGAGCCCAGGGAAAGTGCCACAGAGAGGATACCGCCGATGGCCCGCGCTGCTTGTCAGTGGGGGCACAGGCAAGGGTGAAAGGGTGCGGTAAGAGCGCACCGGGCGGCTGGTAACAGCTGTCGCACGGCAAACCCCACCCGGAGCAAGACCGCATAGGGGCGGCGCGCCAGCTTGCTGGCAGGTCGGTTTCGGACCGAGTCGCCCGGGTTGGTTGCTGGAGCGGCGGAGCAATCCGTCGCCGAGATGAATGGCTGCCACCGCGTGGCCGGTCCCTTAGGGGATACCGCGCGCGGGACAGAACCCGGCTTACAGGCCCCCTGGCGCCTTAACCGAAATCAGGCCGCGAGCGCGGCGGCGACAATCGCCCCGTCTTCGCCCTCGACCGCCTCGATATACCGGCGCGTCGTGCCTTCGAGCACCAGCGCGGTCAGGCGGCCGGTCATGAAGGCGCCGGTATCGATGCCGATGCGGTTGCCGCAATCTTCGGGCGCTTCGCTGATCGTGTGGCCATGGACCACCACCATGCCGTGCGAATCGGCGTGCGACAGAAACGGTTCGCGAATCCAGCGCAGGTCCTTGCGCTTCTGCTCCTCGATCGACACGCGCGGATCGATCCCGGCATGAACAAACAGGTAATCGCCCACTTTCACCATGTCTTCGAACGCGAGCATGAAATCGATGTGCTCACCCGGCACGGCCTGGCGCAGCATGTCCTGTGCTTCTTCCATCGTCGCCTGCTGGAAGCTGGCCGGTTCGATACCATAACTCAGCGCGGTTTCCTTGCCGCCGTGGCGCAGGAAGTGGCGGAACATCTCGGTATCGTTCAGGCTGCGGAGGAACATTTCCTCGTGATTTCCGGCCAGGATGCGCACCGCGCGCGTGCCCTGCCACGCTCGCGCCAGGTCAATCACGCCCTTGCTGTCCGCCCCGCGGTCAACCAGGTCACCCAGGAGTACGATCAGGGTTTGCGCGGCTGGGCGAGACGCGTCGTCAGCCTCGATTGCTTCGATCAGCGCGGTGAACAAGTCGAGTCGGCCGTGGATGTCGCCGATGGCATAGACCCGCTGTCCGGCGGGAACGGCCGCCGGCGGGGGCGCGACCTGCTCGCGCACAAACATCTGCTTCAAAGCCTGGAACATCTAAATCCCGTCGATCCTGTTCTCGCAACGCACGAGCGCCACTTAGGGCGTGCGTCCTGCGATAAAAAGCCTGTCTCGCCGCTTAATGTGACGCGAAAACCACAGGTTCGAAACCATTGTGACACGGTTCGCGCAATTTTCCTTGTGCAATGCAGCATAAAGTCGCAGAATTGTTGCGCTTGGAAGGGCAACCGTCTCGAAAAATGAGGGCGGACCATCCGGCGCAGGTGGGACGAGGCATCAATTTTCACCCCTAATGATGAGGGAATTGCCCATGCTTACGTCCGTCCGCAGCCTCCTGGCTGCTACTGTTCTTGCCGGCTCTGCGCTCGCCGCCACGCCGGCTCTTGCCGATGACGCGTCGACCTCCGGCCTCACGATTTCCGGCAATGTTGCGCTTGTGACCGACTATCGGTTCCGCGGCGTCTCGCTTTCTGGCGGCGATCCAGCCATCCAGGGCGGTCTCGACCTGACCCATACCAGCGGCTTCTACATCGGCACCTGGGCTTCCTCGATCGCCGGCGGGACACCCTACGGCGAAATGGAGCTCGACCTGTACGGCGGCTGGACCGGTGAAGTGACCCCGGGCGTGTCGATCAACGCCGGCTTGCTCTACTACGTTTACCCGACGGGTGACGTTTCGGGCGCGAACACCGACTATTTCGAGCCTTTCGCCTCGATCTCGACCACGATTGGTCCGGTCGGCGCTACGGTTGGCGTCAACTACGCGTGGAGCCAGGATTCGCTCGGCGGTGACGATAACCTGTACATCCACACCGAGCTGACCGCCGGCATTCCCAACACCCCGATCAGCCTCAGCGCGCACGCCGGCTACACCAAGGGTGTCCTGGCACCGCCGTTCCTCGCCGGTTCGACCGACGATTCCGGTTTCGACTGGTCGATCGGCGCCAGCACCACGGTGATCGGCGGCCTCACTGCCGGGGTCAGCTATGTGGGTGTAGAAGGCCCGAGCATCGACGGCTTCACCGATGACACGATCGTCGGGACGCTGACCTACAGAATGTAAAATACCGCTGAATGTAAGATTGGACGAATTTCGTCTCGCGAAGACCCGCACCGGCAACAGTGCGGGTCTTTTGCGTTTTGGGGTGTCTCTCAGCGCAAGTAAAAGTCGATCGTCGTCACCACGCGGACACGTTTGAACGGGGTATCCGCCACGCCCCAGCCGCCGCCATCCCCGTCGCGCCCGGAAATTTCGAAGTAGCCCTGGGTGGCCTGCTTGATCCCGCCCACGCTGGTGTCGCTGTCCTTGGCGAACTGTTCTGCTGCGGCGCGGGCATCGCGCGTGGCCGCTGCCACCATCACCGGCTTGACGTCGTTGAGCCCGGTGAAGGTGTAAGCCATGCCCGATCCTTCTTCGAGCAGGACCCCGGCGCGCACCAGGTCGAACTGGCGCCGCACAGCGCGCTGGGCGCGGGCAATATCGGTGCTGCGCAAGGTCATTCGTTGGCGCACCGTGAACACCGGGCTGCCATCGCGCGTGTTGCCGGTAGAGACGTTGACTCCGGTCGGCTGGAGCGCGTCGTCGGGAAATCCGAGCTGCTTGAAAAACGTCTTGATGGCGGCCGAGTTGCGGTCAACGCCCGCCTGCGCCGAATTCAGGTCTGCGGCGGAATTCGAGAACGTAATCGTCCAGGTGGCAAGATCGGCGGTCACATCGCGTTCCGCCAGACCGCGCACCGTCACCGAACGGTCGGCGGCATGGGCCCGGGTCAGCCCGTCTCCCAGCAGATATCCGCCGGTCACCAGGCCAAACGCCAGGATCCCGGCCGAGGCCAGTGCGGTGCGCGCTTGCGGGCGATGCCAGAAAGCGGTGGCGGTATGCGGTTCCTTTTCGCTATTGTCGGGCATGGTCGGGAGATCCTGAGACGGCTCATTCCGCCTGCGGTGAAAAGAGCGCTTACAGCGATGAACCGTGCCTTAATTGCGATGAATGGAGAATAGGGTTCGATGGTAAAATATCTTCACAGCATGATCCGGATCGCCGATCCCGATGCCACGGTGGCGTTTTTCAAGCTGCTTGGGCTGGAAGAGGTCAAGCGGATGGACAGCGAGAAGGGTCGTTTCACGTTGATCTTCCTGGCAGCGCCGGGACAGCAGGGCGTGGCCGAAGTGGAGCTGACCTATAACTGGCCGCCGGAAGACGGGAGCGCCGCGGAAAGCTATGACGGCGGGCGCAATTTCGGCCATCTCGCATACGAGGTGGATGACATCTACGCCGCCTGCCAGCGACTGTCCGATGCCGGGGTGACGATCAACCGTCCGCCGCGCGACGGGCACATGGCGTTCGTGCGCACGCCGGACAACATCTCGATCGAGCTGCTCCAGAAAGACGGCTCGCTGCCGCCGGCCGAGCCGTGGGCGAGCATGGCCAACACCGGCAACTGGTAGACCGGCTCCGCGCTTTCGCTTGCCAAGCGGGACGCCAGTGTCCACCTGCGCGCCCATGGCAGGCAGCACCCTCCCCCAGGTCGTGATTATCGGCCGGCCAAACGTCGGCAAGTCGACGTTGTTCAACCGGCTGGTCGGCAAGAAGCTGGCGCTGGTCGATGACCAGCCAGGGGTCACGCGTGATCGCCGGTTCGGCCATGCCGGGCTGCTCGGGATCGAATTCGAAGCAGTCGACACCGCCGGGTGGGAAGACGAAGACGCCGAGACGCTGCCGGGCAGGATGCGGGCGCAGACCGAAGTTTCGCTGCTCGGCGCCGATGCGGCGATGTTCGTGATTGACGCCCGTGCCGGGCTGACCCCGCTAGACGAGGAAATCGGCCGCTGGCTGCGCGAGCAGGAAGTGCCGGTGGTGCTGGTGGCTAACAAGGCCGAAGGCAATTCCGGGCAGTCGGGCATCCTCGAGTGCTACTCGCTCGGCCTGGGCGACCCGGTCCCGGTCTCGGCCGAACACGGCGAAGGCATAGCCGACCTCTACGACGCGCTATTGCCGCTGATTATCGACAAGCAGCCTACCGAAGAAGACGCCATCGACGCGGTCGAGGGCGAGGAGGAGTATCGTCCCGACGCGCCGATGTCGCTCGCCATCGTCGGGCGCCCCAATGCGGGCAAATCCACCCTGATCAACCGGATGCTGGGCGAAGATCGGCTGTTGACCGGCCCCGAGGCCGGCATCACCCGCGACGCGATTGCAGTGCCGTGGGAATGGACCGATCCCGCGACCGGCGATGTCCGACCGATCAAGCTGATCGACACTGCCGGAATGCGCAAGAAGGCCAAGATCGACGACAAGCTGGAACGGCTCGCGGTGGCCGACGCGCGCCACGCGGTCGATTTCGCCGAAGTCGTTGTGCTGCTGCTCGACGCCACCCGCGGCCTTGAAGTGCAGGACCTCAAGATCGCCAACCTGGTGCTCGACGAAGGCCGCGCGCTGATGTTCGCCGTCAACAAGTGGGATATCGCAGAACACGCCAGCGGCCTGTTCAACGGCATCCGCGGCGCGCTCGACGAAGGGCTGGCACAGCTCAAGGGTGTGCCGCTGCTGACCGTTTCCGCCATCACCGGCAAAGGGCTCGACCAGCTCATCGCCGCAGCGTTCGAGTTGCGTGACCAATGGAGCCGCCGCGTGCCGACCGCCGGGCTCAACCGCTGGTTCGATCATGCGCTCGAAGCCAATCCACCGCCCGCCCCCGGCGGCAAGCGCATCAAGCTACGTTACATCACCCAGATCAAGACCCGCCCGCCCAGCTTCGTGATCTTCGGCAGCCGGCTGGACGACCTGCCGTCGAGTTACGAACGCTATCTCGTCAACGGCATCCGCAAGGAACTGGGCTTCGGCGCGGTGCCGGTGCGACTGACCATGCGCAGTTCGAAGAACCCCTTCGCCAAGGAATAGGGCTGGATCACCGCGCAGCCTGAAACTCACGCGGCGGCAGCAGGACGATCACCAGACAAGTGCAAATAGCGCGGGTCGAAATCGCCCATCTGCGCCAGGCGCGGAAAGTCGAGGATCTTCACCGCGCGCTTGGTGTAGGCGATCAGACCTTCTTCGCGCAGCACCTTGAGCCGGCGGTTGAGATGGATCGCCGTCAGGCCGAGCGCGTCGGCCAGATCGGCCTGGGTCATCGGCAGTTCGAATGCATCGCGATCGCCCATCCCGGCGGCCTCCATCCGCACCGCGAATTCGCACATCATGTGTGCCGTACGGGTCAGCGCGTCACGGCGTCCCACGTTGAGCGTCCATTCGCGGAAGATCGAGGCATCGACGAGTGTTTCGTACCACATCGCCAGCCCGACGTGAGGGCGGCTGAAGGCGATCTCCTTGATCGCCTCGATCGGGATGAATGCGCCGGTAGCGGCGGTCAGCGCCTCGATCGAATGGTCCGCCAGCCGCAGCAGCGAATTATGCAGGTCCACGAAATCGCCCGGCAGGTGAATCGAAAATATCTGCCGATCCCCGTTACCGGTGGTCTTGTGGCGGATAGCGTAGCCTTCCAGCAACACGCAGCATTCGCGCGGCCGTTCCTGTTCGCGCACGATATATTGGTGCGCGCGCATGGTGCGGATCTGGTGCGGAAGTTCGAGGACAGCCAGCGTAAAATCCTCCCACAATTGCAGCTTGCGCAGCGCGGGCAGGAGAATGGGTGGATCGGCTTCTGACACGGCGGCTTCCCCTATTGGACGGGAGCACATCGCATCTCTCAGCCACCGGCAGCCCAGGAAGGGCCGGTGATGCCGAGTATACTACACGATAACATCGTCTTAGATGCAGGTTATTTAGTTTGGGAACTAATCAATGTTAAGTTCGTTTCTTCCCATCGCCTGAATTTTATGAGCCAGGGCGGCTGAGAGACCAGTCGCGCTCCCGCTCGGCCGGGGATGCGCAAATGTTGGGCAAACAACCAGTCCTGATCGTAGAAGACGAATTCCTGATCGCGCTCGAATTGGCGAGCGAAGTTGAAGCGATGGACGGCTGCGTAGTCGGACCCGCAGCATCCGTCGCCGACGCGATTGCGATCCTCGACCAACAGCCCGTTTCGGCCGCCATCCTTGACGCCAACCTGACCGACCGGGATGTCACCCCGCTTGCAATCGCGCTGGCCGAACTTGGGGTGCCTTTCGTGGTCCATTCCGCGGTCGGCATACCTCACGAGCTGACCCTCGCGCTCCCGGACGTTCCGTTCGTGGCCAAGCCCGCGTCGGCCCGAGCCGTGATCGCGCGCCTTATCTCCCGCATGACCGGGCAATAGCGCAGCTTCCCGGCCCTACCTGTCCAAGCCGATCGTTCGCAAGGCCGCCAAGTCGCTGGGCAGCGGTTGGCCAGCGCTGAACCCGTTCGCCTGGAGGATATAGGCCATCACAGTGAGGTGGTCTGCTTCTGACAGCGAGCTGGCGCTGCCTGGCGGCATCGTGCTCACTTTGGCCATGAGATCGGCCAGAGTGCGTCCTCTCCAGCTGGCAAGAAAGGCGGTTCCCTTCAGCGGGGGCGCTTCGCCCGCGCCATCGAGAGCGGCCCCGTGGCATGCCGCGCAGTTCGCGGCATAGACCCGCTGCCCCGCGTCTGCCTGCGCGGCGCTGAACACGCCATCAGCAGCCCGCGCCTGTGCCGCGCCTGCCGGTGCCGGATCGGCCGATGTGGCGCCAGCGCGCGCGGTATTTACGACTGCCCGCGGTGGTCCCTGGCGGCCAATCCCCGCGTCGGGCAACGCGAACACGAACAGCGTCCCTTGCGTGCCGTGGATCAGTTCAGGCGTGAAACTGTCGCCCAGCCAGAACCCGGTCGAGACCGCGACATACTGGTGCCCGCCGGTCTCGAACGTGACCGGATAACCGGTCACCGCTGAACCCAGGTTCATTTCCCACAGCACTTGCCCGCTGGCCTGGTCGAGCGCGCGGAAACGGCCTGCCGCGTCGCCCGCGAACAGCAGCCCGCCGCCGGTGGTGAGCAAGGACTGCATCCCGGCACGGATCGAGTATTTCCACGCGGTTCGCCCGGTGACTGCGTTGACCGCGGTGATGACACCCACGTTGTTATTGGCATCGGGCGCGATCGCGATGTGCGAGGCGATCGAATACGTTGGATTGGTCCAGTCGGGCGGTGTTGCGGTGACCGTTTCGCACAGGTTCTGGGCCGGGAAATACATGATCTGGGTGAGCGGGCTGTAGGCCGGGGCCTGGTAGTTCGCCCCGCCGGTGGACGAGGGGCAGACGAACAGCGGCGAACCGCCGACTTCGTGGAATACCGTATCAGGATTGACCGTGACCCGCCCGGTCGCCCCGTCGATCGATTGGACCACGTTCTGCATCACCGTGGGCCGTGCCCACAGGAACTCGCCGGTGCGGCGGTCGAGTGTATAGATGATGCCAGTCTTGCCCGGCACGCCGGTAACCACCTTGTAGGCCTTGGTCCGGTCAATGTTGGGATTGATCCACGTCACTTCGGCCGGATCGGGCGCGACCTGTTCATCCAGCAGGATGCGCGGGAACGGGTGATCGAGGTCCCAGTGATCGACGATATGCTGGTAATGCCACACGATCCGCCCGGTGCGCACATCGAGCGCAAGGGTCGAATTGTGATAGAGATAGGTGAAATCGTTGCCCGCCAGCAGGAACTTGGGCGCCGGGGTGCTGACCGATGTTCCCATGTACAGCAGGTGCAGCTCGGGATCGTAGCTGGCATTCATCCACGCGCCGACCTGCATCCGCCGTTCAAGCGGGGTTCCGCCCCAGGTGGCATCGTTGGGATCATCGCCGCGCGCGATCGTGCTGGTGCGCCAGACTTCCTGGCCGGTGCGGGCATCGTGCGCGGTAATCACGCAGGCATCAGGCCCGCCTTCGGGCTCGCAACTGCGGCCCGTTATCGCCAGCCCATCGGCGATTATCGGGCCCGAACTCTGCTTGGCGCCATGCTGGTAATCGAGGATCTTGGTTTGCCAGGCGAGCTGCCCGGTCTGCGCATTGACGGCGTAGATGTAATCGTCCGACCCGCGGGCGATGATCAGGTTGCCGTAAATCGCCAGGTTACGGTTGGTGTCGGGAAAGGTCAGGCTCTGCGCCAGGTCCTTGGGCAGTTCGCGGGTATGGATCCACAGCACATCGCCCGAGGCGGCGTCCATCGCGGTAATCCGGTCGCTCGGGCCGGGGAAATACATCACCCCGTCATGGACCAGCGGGGTTCCTTCCTGGTGGCCAGCTTCGAGCGGGCGGACCCAGACGAGGCGCAGGCTGTTCACATTGCCGCGGTCGATCTGGTCGAGCGGGCTATACCCCCACGAATCGAGCGTCCGCCGCCAGCTCAGCCAATCGGCCGGGTCGGGGTTCTGGATCATCGCATCGGTCACCGGCACGAATGGCACGGTGGTTTGCGCCACGGCCTGCGCGACCAGCGTGAACGCCAGCAGCGCACTTGCGGCCAGCCGGCCGACCAATTCCCTCTTCCCCATGGCGATCCTCTCCCGGCTCGTTGGTCGGCAGACTAGGGGCTTGCAGGCATTGTAGGAAAGCGGTTTCTGGCGCGCACTCTGGCGGAGGCGACATTTGGGCCGCGCGTTTCGCACCCAATCTGGAAAATGCCGCAAGATTGCCGCTGCAGTTAACTCAAAATTTAGGGTGATCTGCGAAGTCCCTAGGCGAAGGCCGGACGTATGCGTGTCTCCGGCCGTCTAACCAGGGGGAATTGGCCTTGCGCGTTTTGGCATTGGCTTCGCAGAAAGGCGGGTCCGGAAAGACCACGCTGTCCGGGCATCTGGCAGTCCAGGCCCAGCGCGCCGGCGCAGGTCCGGTCGTGCTCATCGACATCGACCCGCAAGGCTCGCTGGCCGACTGGTGGAACGAGCGGGAGGCCGAATATCCAGCCTTCGCGCAGACCACCGTGGGCCGCCTGGCGAACGACCTGGCGATCCTGCGCCAGCAAGGGTTCAAGCTGGCGGTCATCGATACCCCGCCGGCCATTACCATGGCGATCCAATCGGTCATTTCCGTGGCCGAGCTGATCGTCGTGCCGACCCGCCCGAGCCCGCATGACTTGCGCGCCGTGGGTGCCACGGTCGACTTGTGCGAACGCGCCGGCAAGCCGCTGATCTTCGTAGTCAACGGGGCGACCCCCAAGGCCAAGATCACTTCGGAAGCCGCTGTCGCACTGTCGCAGCATGGCACCGTCGCTCCGATCACCCTGCACCACCGCACCGACTATGCCGCCTCGATGATCGATGGCCGCACGGTGATGGAAGTCGAGCCCGAAGGACGCAGCGCACACGAAGTGATCGCGCTGTGGCATTATATCGCCGACCGGCTGGAGAAGAACTTCCGCCGCACCGTGTTTGCCCCGCCGAATGCGGTGTCGCAGGCGCCCGGCATGCATCGTCCGCAAGGCGGCTTCGGCCGCCGCATCGCCCAGTAATCCGGAGGCTGGTCGCGATGAACGAATCCAAGACTTTTGCCTCGCTCGGCCCAACGCTGCTGGCCCGCAAGGGCGGCGCCAAGCCGGCCATGCGCCCGCAGAGTTCGCCAGTCGGCCACATCGGCGGCGCTCAGGCGGCCCAGAAGATTACCGAGGATCTCGAAGATCTCGGCTGGAACGACATGGGCGATAATGACGACGTGGCAGATCACTCCGCCGAGGTCCTCCAGCTCACGCCCGCCCCGGCCAATCCCGAGGCTGAAGCCAAGACCGACAAGGGTTCGCCCAAGCCGATCGTGCGCTCGATGCACGAGGAACTGGCCGAGCGCCTGTCGCAGGAAGACGGCGGCGACTACTTGGTCCCGAAGGCCAGGCCGTCGGTGACGCAGGTCAAGGCGCCGAAGAAGCCCGCCGCGGCCACTCCGGCGCGGCTCAAGGTGGCAGACTCGGCGCTGCGCCGGGCCGCTTTCACCTTGCGGCTGGATGCCAAGCGGCATCTCAAGCTCCGTCTGGCAAGCACTGTGCGCAATCGCAGCGCGCAGCAGCTCGTCACCGAAGCGCTCGACCGTTTTCTCGGGGACATCCCCGAAATCGAAGCACTGGCCTCGCAAGTCCAGCGCGACTGAATCCGACCACAAGGGGGTCTCAAGCCATGAATCGCACCGCCAGCAGCCATCGGATGATCGGGCCCAAGTTCGCCTTGGCCGTCACCACCGCCATGACCGGGGTCCTGCTCTCGGGCTGCACCAGCATGGGCATGCCGAGCAACCTCTCGGCCAGCCACGCTGATGTTGCGCGAGCCGACGGCCGCGCGTCGCGGGCGATCCGCCAGGCCGAAGCTGCCGTGCTGGCCGATCCGCGCAACGCCGAATACCGAGCGGCGCTCGGCGCGAGCTATCTCGACGCCGGCCGCTTCGCGTCGGCGGCAACGTCGTTCGACGATGCGATGCAGCTGGGCGATACCTCGCCGCGCACCGCCCTGAGCCGTTCGCTGGCGCTGGCGGGTGAAGGCAAGTATCAGGAAGCCTCGACGCTGCTCGGCGGCTGGGAAGGCACCATCGCAACCGCCGATTATGGCCTCGCGCTGGCGCTGGCCGGCCAGCCGGATCGCGGCGTGCAGATCATGAGCAACGCCATTCGCGGCGGCGAAAACACCGCCAAGATGCGCCAGAACCTCGCTTTTGCGTTCGCCCTGTCGGGCCGCTGGCGCGAAGCGCGGCTGATGGCCGAGCAGGACGTGCCCGCCGGTGAAGTGTCGGACCGCATCCAGCAGTGGGCCCTGCTTTCGCAGCCCGAGGCCTGGCAGGAACGCGTCGCCACCTTGCTCTCGGTCCCGGCAGGCGTAACCGATGCCGGCCAGCCGACCGTGCTTGCCCTCGCCAATGTACCCGGCGGCGTGCAGTTCGCCGCGCAGGCAGCCGATGTGCCCGAAGTTTACGCAGCGCCGGTCGTGACCGTTGCCGAAGTTCCGGCCGAACTGCCGCCGCTTGCCGCGCCTGTCACGCTCGCCAGCGTCGCGCCTTACACCGCGCCTGCAGCCGCGCTGCCCAGCCGGATGGTGGCTTTCGAGGTGCCCTCCAGCGACGCCGTAGCGGAGGCCGAACC
>JBDSDZ010000010.1:0-4194 GCA_039920345.1 Croceibacterium sp. | reverse complement strand
CAGCGGCGGCGGCCTCGATCATCGCGTATTCTCCGCTCACCTGGTAGGCGAAGACGGGCACGTCGAAGCGCTCCTTCACCCGGCGCACGATGTCGAGATAGGGCAGGCCCGGCTTGACCATCACGCTGTCGGCCCCTTCCGCGAGGTCGAGCGCAACTTCGCGCAGGGCCTCTTCGGCATTGGCCGGGTCCATCTGGTAGCTCTGCTTGTCGCCCTTGAGCAGCCCGCCCGAGCCGACCGCATCGCGGAACGGGCCGTAGAAGGCGCTGGCGTACTTGGCCGCGTAACTCATGATCTGGACGTTGTGGTGACCGCCCATTTCGAGCGCCATGCGGATTGCGCGCACGCGCCCGTCCATCATGTCCGACGGGGCGATGATATCGGCACCGGCTTCGGCCTGGTTGATCGCCTGGTCGACCAGCACCGCCACGGTATCGTCGTTGAGCACGTAACCTGCCTGGTCAACCAGCCCGTCCTGCCCGTGGCTGGTATAGGGATCGAGCGCGACATCGGTCAGCACGCCGATATCGTTGCCGCAGGCGTCGCGGATCGCCTTGATCGCGCGGCATATCAGGTTGTCAGGGTTGAGCGCCTCGCCGCCGTCATCGCTGCGCAAACCTGCCGGCGTGTTGGGGAACAGCGCGACGCAGGGAATGCCCAGCGCGGCCGCTTCCTTCGCCCGCGCCGCGATCCCATCGACCGACCAGCGCGATACGCCGGGCAGGCTGGCGATCGGCTGCTCCTCGCCCGAGCCTTCGGTCACGAACAGCGGCCAGATGAGGTTCGAGGGGGTGAGCTCGGTCTCGCGGTGGAGCGCACGGCTCCAGCCAGTGGCGCGCGTACGGCGCAGGCGAGTAGCGGGATAGGAGCCAGTCATCGGCGGCGATTTGCCGCAAAACGCGCGGCGGGGCAATCCGCCGCCGCGCCCGCCTCAGTTGACCACGTGGCGCGATTCGAGCCGGTCGATCTCGCGCACCGGGTCATCCTCGGTGCTTGAGTCCGGCGCGAGCGTACCCAGCGCGGCACCCGGCGCGACTTTTTGCAGCTCGGCCAGGCGGCCCCGGAAGTCCGCCAGTTCGCGGCCGCTGAGTTGCGAGCGAGTCACAAAGGCCACGCTGTTCGGGTTCACCGTCACGCCGTTGCGGTACATTTCGTAGTGCAGGTGCGGCCCGGTCGAGAGGCCTGTCGAACCGACATATCCGATCACTTGCCCGCGATTGACGTGTTGCCCGGCGCGCACCGCAATGCGGCTCAGATGCGCATAGCCGGTGCCGAGGCCGCCGGCATGCGCCAGCTTGACGAAATTGCCGTGGCCGCCGTGACGCCCGGCAAACTGCACCGTGCCATCTGTCACCGCGTAGATCGGCTGGCCGTAGCTGGCGCGGAAATCGATGCCCGCGTGCATCCGGCTGTAACCGAGGATCGGATGGCGGCGGCTGCCATAGCTCGAAGTGATCCCCCGGCTGGCGACAGGTGCCAGCAGCCCCGAACGTTGTTCGCCCACGCCGGAAGCTTCGAAGAAGCGGCCGTCACTGCCCCAGCGCATCAGCTGCTTGCGCGGTTTGCCGTCGCGCACCAGGCCCGCATAGAGCAGCTTGCCCGGGGCAACTTCGCCGGTTTCGGCGCGCTTGTATTCGAGGATCAGGTCGAATTCGTCACCCGAGGCGATCGCGTTGTCGAGATCGACTTCATCGGCCAGCGCGCGAAGGTATTGCTGCACCGCGCTGGCGGGCGCCCCGGCGGCGCGCGCCGAACGGTAGAGGCTGGGGCCAACGACGCCGCGAATGCGCAGCGGCGTGGTGTCAACCTTGATCGGCCGCGGATCGAGCGACAGGCGCCCGTTTGCCGTGCGCTCGACCGCAAGCTGGAGGTCGAACCGGGCGCGGAACGAGAGCGCCTCGAGCGGGCGGGCAGCGCCCTGGGTGGCGCGGCGGCCGAGGGTGATGTCGAACTTCGTGCCCGAAGCAATATCGGACAGCGCAATGGTGCCCGCGACCATCGAGGCAATCTGCCCGGCTTCGGCAGTCCCGACACCCGAGCGCAGCAGCATGCGTTCGAAACCGTCACCCTGCGCGAGCGAGGCTTCGATATCGATGCGCGGGCGTTCCGGGGTGTTGAGCAGCGGCACGACCCGCGCGGTGGCGCCCATGTGGCGGCCCGAATCGGCCCCCAGCGCCAGCGGCATGATCATCTGGCTGCGAAATTCGTCACGGATCGGGTCGTTGATCGCCATCACCGGCGCGGCCTGGAGCGGGGCGAAGTCGGGCCAGCCCGCCAGCGCCAGCGCCGACAGGCCGAGCAATGTGCCGGCGCCGCGCAGCCAGCGCCGCGAGCCGATGTCCTGGCCAAGGTCGGGCACCAGGTCGATACCCGACAAGCGCGAAGACAGGCGTTCGCGCCACGCACGGTAGCGACCGGCAAAGGCCTGCAAGTTGTCTTTCAAGGCGGTGGCAGGGTCTGTTTGCGCCGCGCGCGCCAGCGACGCCAGCGGGTACGATCTCCCGCCGGCAAATCCCGCCTCGTCGCTTGCGCAATCGTTGTACAAACGCGCCCTCCAAATAGCCGCGCTTCTGTCCCCGCCGATCCATGCGGGGACAGCGCGACCCGACCCAGCCGTTGTCTGCCAAACCGATCTGCGCTGACAAAGTTAATTTGTCCTAAATCGCGACCAGCCGAGTCCTCGTAGCGCCGAACCGACGGTAATTGCGGGAACCCCCTGTTTCTCGCCGCCTGCCTTGCGCGATTCGGCCGCCGCCGCCACATTGGCGGCATCGTGATCGCTTCCCGCACCGACAGCCGTTTGAGAGCCGTGCTTGGCCCGACCAATACCGGCAAGACCCATCTCGCGATCGAGCGGATGTGCGGTCATTCGAGTGGCGCGATCGGTTTCCCCCTGCGGCTGCTGGCGCGCGAGGTCTATGACCGGGTGCGGGCAATCAAGGGTGACAAGCAGGTCGCGTTGATTACCGGCGAAGAACGCATCGAACCGCCGGACGCGCGCTATTTCCTGTGTACCGCAGAGGCCATGCCCCGAACTACCTTTGGCGATGGCGGAGGGCTGGCGTTCGTGGCGCTGGACGAGGCGCAGCTCGCGGCGGACCGCGAGCGGGGTCACATTTTCACCGACCGCTTGCTCCACGCGCGGGGCCGCGAGGAGACCATGCTGCTCGGCTCGGCGACGCTGGAGCCGATGGTGCGGGCGCTGCTGCCCGGCGTGGTGGTTGAGCAGCGGCCAAGGTTCTCGACCCTGAGCCATGTTGGCGCGCGCAAGCTGTCGCGCCTTCCACCGCGTTCGGCAGTCGTCGCGTTCTCGGTCGAGGAAGTCTACGCCGTGGCCGAGATGCTGCGCCGGTTCCGCGGCGGCGCGGCGGTGGTGATGGGCGCGCTCAGCCCGGAAACGCGCAATCGCCAGGTGGCTTTGTTCCAGTCGGGCGAAGTCGATTACATCGTTGCCACCGATGCCATCGGCATGGGGCTCAACCTCGATGTCACGCATGTCGCGTTCGCTTCGCTGAGCAAGTTCGACGGTGTCCGCCAGCGGCGGCTGACCCCGGCGGAAATGGCGCAGATTGCCGGCCGTGCGGGGCGGCACCAGCAGGACGGGACGTTCGGCACGCTGGCGGGCGGCCAGGGCTCGCGCGCCTCGGAACTGACCGAAGACGAGAACTACGCCATCGAGCAGCATCGGTTTGCCCCGCTGACACAGCTTTACTGGCGCAATCCCGAGCCACGCTGCGATAGCATCGCCACCCTGCTGGCCGATCTCGAAGCGCGGCCGGATGAGCCGGGGCTGGCCCGCGCGCCCGAAGCAATCGACCTCGCGGTGCTGCGGCGGCTGGCGGAAGACCCTGATACGGCTGCCGGCGTCACGACGCCCACCTTGGTAAGGCGCTTCTGGGAAACCTGCCAGTTGCCCGACTTTCGCCAACAAGGCCCGGACACCCACGCCCGGTTCGTCGCCCGGTTATGGCAGGACTTGCGCGAAGGCCACCTTGGCGCGGAGTTCGTCGCCGGACGGATCGCAGAACTGGACCGGCCCGATGGCGATATCGACACCCTGCAGGCGCGCCTCGCGGCAATCCGCAGCTGGTCCTATATCTGCCAGCGTCCCGACTGGGTGCTCGCGCGCGCTGAAATGGCCGCCCGCGCCCGCGCCGCCGAAGCGCGGCTGTCGGATGCCTTGCACCAGCGGCT
>JBDSDZ010000009.1:0-6921 GCA_039920345.1 Croceibacterium sp. | reverse complement strand
CCGCACCCGTCGGCTTACGGCGGTGCCTGCATCCGGCGCGAATTTGCCCCCGGCGCGATCGTGCTGTTCTTCCTCGATCGGCGCGACGGTGAGTGGGTTCCGGCAGGCGGCGCGTTCAGCCGCTGGGCAGAAGACCTGGCCGATGTCGATGCGCCGTGGCTGCAACTGACGCGGTTCTATGCCCGTGTGGCAGCGTTGCCGGACGGGGACCGGGCCGAAGCGCTGGAGGACGAGCGCGATGCCCTGCTGGCCCGGATCGACGAGCCGGTGGCGCAGGCGATGGGAGCCGATATCGCGCGTCAGCTCGACGGGCCAAGCGCGCTGTTGCGGGCGGAACTGCTCCCAGCGCCGCCTGCCCCGCCCGCCGCCAAGGAAGACGATGGCTGGCGCAAGCCGGGCGATATCACCTCGGTGCAGCAGGCGCTCGACGCGATGCGCGCCGGGAAGCCCTGATCCGGGCCTACGGGACAAGCCGCTATGCGGGCCTTCACCAGTTGCTAACTAAATATAGTCACACTCGCCCGCATGGAGCGCGTTATCGATACCATGATGATGGCCTTTGCGATCGTCGGCATGATGCTGACCAAGCTCGGCTTGCTCGACGACGCGGTGATGCTGGCGCTGCCGCAGAGCGTGAAGCAGCATTCCGTCACCGAGCTGTGGGAACGCGACATTGCGCCCAGCGCCCTGGTGCTGACCGCGCACATGGCGCCGGTTTATCTCGCCAGCGCCGATCCCGCGGCGGCGCAAGCGTCGCTCGGCTGACCCGATGTTCAACAAGTACCAGAACGTCTTCCGCAGCCGTTGGAAAGCGCTGATGTGGGCCGGCGGAATCATGGTGACCGCCTATTGTACGGTCCCTTCGCCAGACGGCAGCGACCCGACCGAAGCGCTTGTCGAAAGCGCGGCAGGCATGGTCGCGGCCAACAAGGCGGCGCCCAGGCACGTCAATCCGTGGGCGCTCGCCAAGCCGGCTCCGCCGCAAAACCACTAGATTTTCGGGCAAGTGCCCGGCGTGTGCGGCGAGCCGTGGAACGATGCCCAGCTTCAATCGCTCTGGCTGTATCCCCCAGCCAAGGAATTGAAAACCATGGATTATGATACGACCGATCGCCCCACGGGCGGGATCGACAACGATGTCGACACCGGTGACACCACCACCCTCAACACGCTGATTGGCACGCTGATCGATTCGATCAACGGCTACCAGAAAGCCGCCGCCGATACCGAGAACAGCCGCTTTGCCGAGATGTTCAACGCCCGCGCCAGCGAACGCCAGCATGCGGTCACCACGCTGCAGGCGGCGGTGGCCAGGATGGGCGGCAATCCCGAAGATGACGGCACCACCGCCGGCGCCGCCCATCGCGGCTGGATCAACCTCAAGGAAGCGGTCCTCGGCCGCGACGACGAAGCGATCGTCAATTCGGTTGAGAGCGGCGAGGACTACCTGAAGGAAAAGTTCGAAGCCGCGATGCGCCACGTTGACTTGCCGGCCGATGCCCGCACCGCCGTCGAGCAGGCCTGGACTTCGGTCAAGGCCGGGCACGACGAGATGAGCCAGCTCAAGCACGCGATCGACTGATCAAACTCAGTGACGACGGGCAAGGGCGTCCACCGCGGGCGCTCTTTCCTGCGTCCGGTGTTCAATCCTTGTCGGGCTTGAAGTCCGGGATCGGTTTGAGCTTCCCGAAATCCTCGTCCAGCGGTTTGTGGTCGAGCGGCGGCCAGTCGATCGACTCGTCGGGCAAGGTTACATCGGGCAGCCGGCCGAGCAGGTTGTGGATCAGTGTCACCCGGCCGCGCTTCTGGTCGTTGAAATCGACCACCGTCCACGGCGCGTGGGCGCTGTTGGTGGCCGCGAAGATGGCTTCGCGCGCTTCGCTGTAAGCGGCGAATTTGCCGCGCGAGGCGACATCGGTGGATGATAGTTTCCAGCGCTTGAGGGGATCGTCCAGCCGTTCCTCGAAACGCTCCTCCTGGTGCTCCTGGTCGCAGCTTAGCCAGTACTTGAACAACCGGATGCCGTCATCGGTCAGCAACTTCTCGAATACCGGCGCCGCCTCCAGAAACGCGGCCGCCTGCTCCGGCGTAGACCAGCCCATGACTTTCTCGACCCCGGCGCGGTTGTACCAGCTGCGATCGAACAGCACGATCTCGCCGGCAGACGGGAGGTGCTGGACGTAGCGCTGGAAGTACCACTGGGTCTGCTCGTCCTCGCTCGGCTTGGGCAGCGCGGCAATGCGGCACTGGCGCGAATCGAGCACGCCCGCGATGGCCTTGATCGCGCCGCCCTTGCCCGCCGTATCGCGGCCCTCGAACAGCACGCAGATCCGTTCGCCGCGTGACTTCGCCCAGCGCGCCATCGCCACCAGGTCGAGCGCCAGCGCGTCGATCGCCTTGGTGTAAGCCTTGTCCTTCATCGGCATATCCTACTCCGCCGGAACCTCGGAATCGAGGCCATAGGCCGTATGCAACACGCGTACTGCCAGCTCGGTCTCGTCCTCGTCGATCAACACCGAGACCTTGATCTCGCTGGTCGAGATGGCCTGCACGTTGATCTGCCGGTCGGCCAGGGCGCGGAACATCGTCGCGGCGACGCCCGCGTGGCTCTTCATGCCGACGCCCACGACCGAGATCTTGGCCACCTTGGCATCGGTGATAACGCGGTTGAAGCCGATCGCCTCGCGCCGGTCTTCGAGCAGCGCCTGGGCACGGGCAAGATCGGCCTGCGGCACGGTGAAGGTCACGTCGGTCTCGCCCTTCTCGCGGCCGACGTTCTGGATGATCATGTCGACGTTGATTGCCGCTTCGGCCAGCGGGGTGAATATCTGCGACACCGCACCCGGCTTGTCGGGCACGCGGGTGAGCACGATACGCGCCTCGTTCTTGTCGTGGGCGATGCCGGTGACCAGCTGGCTTTCCATGTCGGTAGTCTCCAAAATCCGGGCCATTTCTTCGTCGGAAACGATCATCGTGCCGGGCAGGTGGTCGGCCGGCGGGGCATCATCGCCGATGAAGCTGGAGAGCACTTGCACGCGCACCCCTTCCTTCATCGCCAAGCTGACCGAGCGCGTCTGCAGCACCTTGGCGCCGACCGAGGCGAGCTCGAGCATTTCTTCGTAGGTGACGTACTTGAGCTTGCGCGCTCGCGCCACGATCCGGGGGTCGGTGGTGTAGACTCCGTCGACATCGGTGTAGATATCGCACCGGTCAGCGCCGATGGCCGCGGCCACCGCAACCGCCGACGTATCCGAGCCGCCGCGCCCCAGCGTGGTCACCCGGCCGGCGCCCGAGACGCCCTGGAAGCCGGGGATCACCGCGATTTCACCGCTCTGCATGGCCTCGATCAAGGTCGCGGCATCGATCGAGGCGACGCGCGCCTTGGCGTGGGCCTCGATGGTGTGGACCGGGACCTGCCAGCCGAGCCACGAGCGCGCCTGGCAGCCCATCGATTGCAAGGTGAGCGCAAGCAGGCCGGCCGTGACTTGCTCGCCGCTGGCCACCACCACATCGTATTCAGCCGGATCATACAGCGGATTGGCTTCGCGGCAGAAATTGACCAGCCGATCAGTCTCGCCTGCCATGGCCGACACGACGACAGCTACTTCATGCCCACCAGCCTGCTGCTTGCGCACGATCTGCGCCACCCGGCGGATGCGCTCGGTCCCGGCCATCGACGTGCCGCCGAATTTCATCACGATGCGGGCCACGGAAAAAACGCTCCTGCTGGTATCGGGTTTCGCGCGCTGTTAGGGACCGGACATGCCCGATGCAACTGTCGCAAATGAAACCATCCGTCCGGCAGAAGCGGCGCATTTCGCCGCACTGGCCAAGGACTGGTGGGACCCCAAGGGCAGTTCGGCCATGCTCCACTGGATCAACCCGGTGCGGCTGGGCTTCATCCGCGAGGCGATCGACCTGCATTGGGGCGGTGATACGCGGGGCGTAAAGCCGCTCGCGGGAAAGTCTGCGCTCGACGTGGGGTGCGGCGCGGGCCTGCTGTGCGAACCGCTTGCGCGGCTTGGCGGCGAGGTAACCGGCGTCGATGCCGCGGCCGAGAATGTCGAGGCGGCGGCGGCGCATTGCCAAGGTTCGGGGCTCGCTGTCTGCTACCACGCGGGCGAACTTTCTGCGCTCGGCCTCGGCCAGTTCGACCTCGTCACCTGCCTCGAAGTGATCGAGCACGTGGCCGACAAGCCGGCTTTCATCGCCGCACTGGCAAGCCACCTTGCGCCCGGCGGGCTGATGATCCTTTCGACCCCCAACCGCACGCTGCAATCGCGCCTGTTGTTGGTCGGCGCAGCAGAGGCCATTGGCGCGGTACCCAAGGGCACGCATCGCTGGGCTGACTTTGCAACGCCTGACGAATTGCACGATTTGCTGAGCGGCGTGGGCCTGACGATGGGCGAGCCACGCGGGATCACCTTTTCACCGCTCAAGGGGATGCACCTGTCGAGCGATCTCGCACTCGACTACATCGTCACCGCCCGCGCTTGAACCCCAACGCTCTCAAGCAACACTCGCGCCCATTCTGACGGGTCGAAGCCGACCAACAGGCCGCCCGTGTATTCGACCACCGGCCGTTTGATCAGGGAAGGGTGGGCTGCCATCAGCCGAAGGGCCTTGGCTTCGTCGATGTCCACCTTGTCGGCATCGGGGAGCGCGCGGAACGTGGTGCCGCGGCGATTGAGCAGTGCCTCCCAGCCCGCCACGTCGCTCCACGCGGCCAGCCGGTCCGGGTCAGCGCCTTCTTTCTTGTAGTCGTGAAAGGCGTACTCGGTCCCGCGCTCGGCCAGCCAGGCGCGCGCCTTTTTCACCGTGTCGCAATTGGGAATGCCAAACAGCTCGATACTCATGGGCCCTCGGTGCGGCTGAAGCGGTGGATGCGCGGGTGCTTGCACGCGAACAGGGTATAATCCTCGTAGAATTCGCTGCGTCCGCGCGACTGGGCGGCGCTGTGCTCCGCCACCCTGCGCCAAGCCAACGCGGCATTCTCGTCCTCCCATTCGGACAGCGCGATAACTTCACCATCTCCCGCCTCGTAGGATTTGAATGAGATGAAGCCGGGTTGCTCGCGCGCCATGGCCTCCATCAGATCGCTTTCGGCACTATAAGCTTGGTAGTCGAGGTCATCGCGCTTGCGACTGCGAAACACGACCAGGAACATCAGAATTTCCTTCCAAGATGCGCGTCAGCAATCGCTACCGCCAAGGCATCGGCAGCATCTGCCCCGGCGATTTGCGCGCCCGGCAGCAGCACCTTGAGCATCGCCTGCACTTGCGCCTTTTCAGCCGCGCCGGTGCCGACGACAGCCTTCTTGACCAGCCGCGCCGCGTGTTCGTTGACCAGGAGTGATGCCTGTCCGCACGCCGCCAGCACTGCCCCGCGCGCCTGGGCGAGCTTGAGCGTCGATTGCGGGTTCTTGTTGAGGAACACTTCCTCCGCCGCCGCGCGATCGGGTGCATGGGCAGCAATCACCGCCGCCACGGCAGCGTGGAGGTGATCAAGCCGGGTGGCCATCGGCGCCCTGGCATCAGTCGCGATCTGCCCGTTGGCAACATGAATCAGCCGCGAGCCTTCGACCCGCACGATCCCCCACCCCGTGCACGAAAGCGAGGGGTCGAGGCCCAGAATCAGCATCGGGGAATCAGCATCGGGGAATCAACATTGGGGAATCAACATCGCGGCAAGATCAGCCGATCTTCTCCATCACTTCGTCGGACACTTCGTAGTTGCCCCAAACGGTCTGCACGTCGTCGTCGTCGTCGAGCGTGTCGATCAGCTTGAACAGCGTCTGCGCGTCGGATTCGCCGACATCGACCGACAGGTTGGGCTTCCACGCCAGCTTGACGCTTTCCGCTTCGCCGAGGCTGCCTTCGAGCGCCTTGGCGACCTCGTGCATGCCGTCCATGCCGGTCCAGATAACGTGGCCGTCATCCGAGCTTTCGATGTCGTCGGCGCCCGCTTCCATCGCGGCTTCGAGGACCTTGTCCTCGTTGCCGGCGCTGGCCGGGTATTCGATCATGCCCATGCGTTCGAACCCGTGGCTAACGGCGCCGCTGGCAGCCATGTTGCCGCCGTTCTTGGAGAATGCAGTGCGGATATTGGTCGCCGTGCGGTTGCGGTTGTCGGTCAGCGCCTCGACGATCAGCGCCACCCCGCCCGGGCCATAGCCTTCGTAGCGGATCTCCTCGTAGTCATCGCCTTCGTTGGCACTGGCCTTGTCGATCGCGCGCTGGATGTTGTCCTTGGGCATCGACAACGCCCGGGCATTGTTGACCGCCAGGCGCAGACGCGGGTTCATGTCCGGATCGGGCATCCCCGAGCGCGCTGCCACGGTGATTTCGCGGCTGAGCTTGGAAAACGAGGCAGAGCGCTTTTTGTCCTGCGCGCCCTTGCGGTGCATGATGTTCTTGAATTTGGAATGGCCGGCCATGGTCCGCTTCGTCTGATTGTCGGTGGAGGCTGCGCCACTAGCCGAGGCGGGCGAATTCAGCAATTGCCGCGCATTCGCTGCACTCGTCATTCCCGCGAACGCGGGAACCCAGGGGAGCTTGGCTCAACATCGCCTTGGGTCCCCGCGTTCGCGGGGATGACGACGCGGTCAAGGCTTGTCGACCTTGCCGCCCTTCATCACGAAATCGACATGCTCGAGCCGGGTCACATCGGTCAGCGGATCGCCTTTCACCGCGATCAGGTCGGCCATCATGCCGGGCGCGATGCGGCCGATCCGGTCGCTCATCCCGAGCACTTCGGCGCCGCTGACGGTGGCAGCCTTGATCGCTTGCGCGGGAGTCATCCCGGCGGCGACCATCAGCGCGAATTCCTTGGCGTTGTCGCCGTGTTTGGACACACCGGTGTCGGTTCCGAACGCGACTTTGACCCCCATCCGGATCGCCATCGCGTGGCAGGTGCGCGCCG
>JBDSDZ010000008.1:0-6253 GCA_039920345.1 Croceibacterium sp. | reverse complement strand
GCCGGACTGAGACACAGCACTACCCCGCCTTCGCAGATCGCGGTCCATAAATTGCCGTCCGCATCGACCGTCGCGCCGTCGGGGATCGGACCCCATGGTGAACTGTCGAAGATTGGCCGCCGGTTGCTGGCTGTGCCCGCCGCCAGGTCATAGTCGTAGGCGTAGATCAGGTGGCGCAGGCTGTCGGCATGGTAGAGGGTTTGATTGTCGGGGGACCAGCACGGGCCGTTGCCGAGGAAAACGTCACCGTCGAGCTTGGTCATCGTGTGGTCGGGCCCGAGCGAGTAAAGTCCGCCGCTCGGTTCTTTCATCGTCCGGTGGCTGGTGCCGAACACGAACCGGCCGGCCCGGTCGACCTTGCCATCGGCCAGTTGCACCTCGGGATCGGGCGGATCGAGCAGCGCGAGGGGTGCCACTGCGCCGCTGGCAAAATCGAGCGTATGGACCCCGCTGCCGAGCGCCACGATCGCCCCGCCGCCTGTCGGCAGCGCCATCGAACCGATGATATCGGGCACGTCCCACGCCTTGTGGTCATTGCTGGCCGGGTCCCAGCGGAACACCTTCCGGCCGAGGATGTCGATGTAATACAGCGCCTGCTCGGCGACGTCCCAAACGGGACCTTCGCCGACCTGGCATCGCGGTACAGTGGCACGCGTTATGTGGATCGCCGCATCCTCCCGCGGCAATTCTAACAGTCGTTACGATTGGCGCAAGCCGACGCTCGCGACTTACGCCATCGCGGCGCCGTGGCAGTGCTTGTACTTGTTGCCCGAGCCGCACGGACACGGCGAATTGCGGCCCACTTCCACGCCCGCATAGGGATTGTCGCTCACCCCGCCCGGCCCTGCTGCGGCGCGCGCGCTGCCTGCCAGCGAACCGAGGATGGCCTCGGCGCCGGTCGCGCGGCTGGAATTGTCCGCGTCGTCGGTACCGAAGAACGGATCGATATGCCCGGTCAGGAAGTCCGGCAGTTCCGGCAGGCTCATTTCCGGCGCGGCCATGGGCATGCGCAACGTGGCGGTCATCAGCAGCCGGGTGACATCCTCGCGGATTGTCTCGAGCATTGATTCGAACAGTCCGAACGCCTCGTGCTTGTATTCGTTGATCGGCTGCTTTTGCGCATAGGCGCGCAGGAACACGACCTGGCGCAGCGCGTCGAGCGTCGCCAGATGCTCCTTCCAGTGGAAATCGAGCCGGTCGAGCAGGATGCTCTTTTCGACCTGGCGCCAGATTTCCTGGTCGGTTTCGGCCGCGCGAACGCCCATTTTCTCGTCCGCCAGCGCAACCAGCCGTTCCTCGATCAGTTCGGGTTCGACCGCATCTTCTTCCATCCACAGCTCGATCGGTGCGTCGATCCCGAGCACGTCCAGCACGCGCGCCTTGAGCGCCGCGACGTCCCACTGTTCGGGATAGGACCCGGGCGGGCAGGCGGTACCGACAAGCGCGTTGACGGTGTCGACACGCATGTCGACCACGACTTCGTCCACCGTTGCGCTGTCCATGATTTCCGAGCGTTGCTCGTACACCACCTTGCGCTGGTCGTTCATCACGTTGTCGTATTCGACAACCTGCTTGCGGATTTCGTAGTTGCGCGCCTCGACCTTCTTCTGCGCGGTTTCGATCGCCTTGGAGAGCCACTTGGAGCCGATCGCTTCGCCATCGGCGAGGTTCGAGTTCATCATCTTGGAAAACAGCGTGTCCGGCCCGAAGATGCGGAGCAGGTCGTCTTCGAGGCACAAGTAGAACCGGCTCAGCCCGGGATCGCCCTGGCGGCCTGAACGGCCCCGCAGCTGATTGTCGATGCGGCGGCTTTCGTGGCGTTCGGTGCCGAGCACGAACAGACCGCCAGCGGCCAGCACGCGTTCGCGTTCGGCAGCGACTTCGGACTTGATCTGGGCAATCGCGGCGTCGCGTTTGACGCCATCTTCGGTGTCGGAAAGTTCGTCCGAAATGCGGAAATCGACATTACCACCCAGCTGGATGTCGGTGCCGCGGCCGGCCATGTTGGTGGCGATGGTGACCGCCCCCATGCGGCCCGCCTGCGCCACGATGTGCGCTTCGCGTTCGTGGAAGCGGGCGTTGAGGACCTCGTGCTTGACGCCTTCCTTGTCGAGATATTCGCTGAGCAGTTCGGACTTTTCAATCGACACCGTGCCGACCAGCACCGGCTGGCCGATCTTGCTCTTTTCGCCGATCGCCTTGGCGATGGCCTGGAACTTGTCGGCGGTGTTCTTGTAGAATTCGTCTTCTTCGTCGACCCGCATGACTTCGACGTTGGTCGGAATTTCGACCACGTTGAGCTTGTAGATGTCCCAGAATTCGGCCGCTTCGGTGGCCGCGGTGCCGGTCATGCCCGACAGCTTGGGATACATCCGGAAAAAGTTCTGGAAAGTGATGGAGGCCATGGTCTGGTTTTCGGGCTCGATCTTGACCCCTTCCTTGGCCTCGACCGCCTGGTGCAAGCCGTTCGACCAGCGGCGTCCGTCCATCATCCGGCCGGTAAACTCGTCGATGATGACGATCTTGCCGTCCTTTTCGATGTAATCGATGTCGCGCTTGAACATCACGTTCGCGCGCAGCGCTTCGCCGAGGTGGTGGACGACCTGGGTGTTCTCGACATCGTAGAGGTTGTCGGTCGCCATCAGCCCGCTGGCGAGCAAGGTCTGCTCGACGTGTTCGGCGCCTTCTTCGGTCAGGTTGATGGTCTTGCTCTTCTCGTCGGCTTCATAAAGCTCGGGCGGCAATGTCTTCACCAGCGCATCCAGCGCGACGTAGAGATCGGCCTTGTCTTCGGTCGGGCCGGAAATGATTAGCGGGGTGCGCGCTTCGTCGATCAGGATCGAATCGACTTCATCGACGATCGCGAAATTGAACGGCCGGTGGACCTGCTGGTTGCGCTCATGCTTCATGTTGTCGCGCAGGTAATCGAAGCCGAATTCGTTGTTGGTGCCGTATGTGATGTCGGAGGCATAGGCCTCGCGCCGCTGGGCTTCGGGCAGGTTGGGCACGATCACGCCAACCGTCAGGCCGAGGAACTTGTGGATCTGGCCCATCCATTCGGCATCGCGGCGGGCGAGGTAATCGTTGACCGTAACGACGTGGACGCCCTTGCCCTCGATCGCGTTGAGGTAGGCCGCCAGGGTCGACACCAGCGTCTTGCCTTCGCCGGTGCGCATCTCGGCGATTTCGCCGCGGTGGAGCACGATACCGCCGACCATCTGCACATCGAAGTGGCGCATGCCCAGCACGCGCTTCGAGGCTTCGCGCACGGTGGCGAAGGCTTCGGGCAGCAAGTCGTCGAGCGCTTTGCCGCCCGCCAGCTGTTCGCGGAACTTGCCGGTCTGCGCCGCAAGCTCGGCATCCGAAAAGGATTCCAGCTGCGGTTCAATCGCGTTGATGGTGGCGACCGTCTTGTCGAGCGACTTGACGTAACGATCGTTGGCGGAGCCGAAAACGGCCTTCGCGAGCGCGCCAATCATGGGCGGGTTCCTGACATATTGAGGTAATGCATGAACGGTCGCGCGGTTGCGCACGGCCGGAAACGGAGCGGATTATCGGGTGGCGGGCGCTATTCGCGCGCGCGGTCTGCCTGCAGCATCACCGTGGGCACGACGAGCACGATCCGCGGCGGCTTGGGGCAGATCTTGGGCTGCCCCTCATCGCGTTGCACTTGTGCCGGAGTGCGGACCGAGCGGACTCCCACTTGCGAGGCACAGGACGGCCCGCTGTCGAGCGACGTAAGCCCGACACTGTCGAGATCGACAATGCGTGCCTGCACAGGCTGACCCAACGCGGCAAGGCCGGTGACCAGAACAAGCAGGGCGAGCAATTTACGCAACATCGAGCGCAAGATAATCAGTGCAGGGCCAAAGGTCCAGTCGCATTCACGCGTTTACGCACCGGCAGCGCGCCATTACAGGCCCAACGATGGACCTTGCCCGCTCCCCGCTCGCCCAGCCCTTCCCCGCGATGCCGCCGATCGAAGGTGTGACGCTGCGCGTGGCGCGGGCGCACTACAAGGAATGGGACCGGTGCGACCTGACCTATGTCGAACTGGCCGAAGGGACGGCCGTGGCGGGGGTGTTCACCCGCAACGTGTGCTGTTCGAGCGAAGTCGAACTGGGGCGCGAACAGGCGCGGCTGGGCCAGGCGCGGGCGCTGGTGGTCAATGCCGGCAACGCCAATGCCTTCACCGGCTATCGCGGGCGCGAGGCGGTCGAGCAGATCATGGCGCAAGTGGCCGGTCACCTCGGCTGCGAGCCGAGCGCGGTGTTCGTTTCGTCGACCGGCGTGATTGGCGTGCCGCTGCCGCTGGATAAGGCCCGTGAAGGCGTGGCGTCTGTGCTTCAGGCACCTGCGTGTTCATGGGAAGAAACGGCGGCAACTATCGGAACAACCGATACTTTTACCAAGGGTGCGGTGGCCGAAGCACTGGTTGGCGGCAAGCGTGTGGTCCTGGCCGGGATCATCAAGGGATCGGGCATGATCGCGCCCGACATGGCAACGATGCTGGGCTATATCTTCACCGATGCGGCGGTTGAGCCGGGCTTCCTGCAGCACTGCCTCTCGGCAGCCAACGGCGACACGTTCTCGTGCATTACGGTCGATAGCGACACCTCGACCAGCGATACCGTGCTGGCCTTTGCCACCGGCAAGGCAGGCAATGACGCGCTGGCGTCAGCCGAAGATGCGGGCGCCGATGCGTTTGCGGCGGCATTGCATGATGTGTGCCGCCAACTTGCCTTGCTGGTGGTGCGCGACGGCGAGGGGGCGCAGAAACTGATCGAAGTGCGGGTGAGCGGGGCCAAGAGCGACGAGAGCGCGCGCCGCGTCGGACTGGCCGTGGCCAATTCGCCGCTGGTCAAGACCGCCATCGCGGGCGAGGACGCGAACTGGGGCCGCGTGGTCATGGCGGTGGGCAAGGCGGGCGAACCGGCCGACCGCGACAAGCTGTCGATCGGCTTTGGCGGCACCTGGGCGGCGCGCGAAGGTCTGCCCGTGGCCGACTATGACGAAGCGCCGGTGGCGGCCCACCTAAAGGGCCAGGAAATCGCCATCGAGATCGATCTCGGGCTTGGCGACGGGCGCGCCACGGTGTGGACCTGCGACCTGACGCACGGCTACATCGCGATCAACGCCGACTACCGCTCGTGAGCGACATCATGGCTTTTCACGAGGCCGTGCACGGCCTGCTGCGCGAGGTGACCCAAACGGCGATCCTGCCGTATTACCAGTCGCTCACCCAGGAACAGATCATCGCCAAGGCCGCCGACGATGTGGTCACGGTGGCCGATCGGCTGGCGGAAGAGATGCTCGCCGAAGGCCTGGCCAAGATCATCCCCGGCCTGCCCGTCGTCGGCGAAGAAGCTGCGCACGCCGATCCTTCGGTGCTCGACCGGCTGGCGAGTGATTGCTGGATCGTCGATCCGATCGACGGCACACGCAACTTCGCCGCCGGGAAGCCGCCGTTCGGCATCTTGATCGCGATGGCCGCGGGCGGAGAGGCGCATACCGGGTGGATCTACGATTGCCTGACCGACCGCATCTGCATCGCCCACCGCGGCAAGGGCGCCTTCGTCAACGGCGAGAAAATCACCGCCAAGCCTACCGGCGAAACGCCGCCGGTCGCCGCGATTTCGCTGATCTTCATGGACCCGGCGAAGCGCGAAGCGGTGCGCGACAATATCGCGCCACATTACCGGCTGGTCGATGTGCCCTACTGCGCCGCAGAGCAATATCCGCGGCTGGCGCTGGGCGTGAACGATGTCTCGATTTTCGAGCGCACGCTGGCGTGGGATCACGCGGCAGGTGTGCTGTGGCTCAACGAAGCGGGCGGCAAGGCGCTGCGGCCCGATGGGTCGGCCTACCGCCTCGATGAGCCGGACCGGACGGGCCTGATCGGTGCGGCCAGCCCGGCCCTGTGGGACGAACTGGCCGCTCGATTGTTGAAAATCGGTTAGATTACGCTCTCGATCCAGCCCTTGAGCTGGCTCTTGGGCGCGGCACCGAGTTTCTCGGCGACGATCTCGCCGTTCTTGAACAGCACCATGAATGGGATCGATTGCACGCCAATCTTGCCGGGCACTTCGGGGTTTTCCATGATGTCCATCTTGGCGATGGTCACCTGGCCGGCCAGCTCTTCACTAATCTCTTCCAGCGAAGGGCCGATCATCTTGCATGGGCCGCACCACTCCGCCCAGAAATCGACCAGCACCGGGGTCTCGGAATCGAGAACATCGGCCTGGAAGCTGGC
>JBDSDZ010000007.1:0-6757 GCA_039920345.1 Croceibacterium sp. | reverse complement strand
CCGACAGCGCGCAGCTTGGCCAGCGCCGAGGTATGCACCCGGTGGTCCCACGCGGCCGGACCCAGTTGGCGCACTTCGGCACCGATCGCGCCGTAGATGTTGGCCGCGGCCAGCACGGCCCAGCGCTGGCGGAAGCCAAGCCTGGCCGCGCCGTATCGCGCCGCCGCCTCGTGTTCGTCGGCCAGGTCGAGCATCTGCGCCACCAGCGCGACCAGCCGTTCGCGGTACATCGGCTTCATGTGCTCGCCGGGCGGGACATCGGCCTCCACCAGCCATTCGACCGGCAGGTAACAGCGCCCGGCGGCATCGTCGTCGCACACATCGCGGGCGATATTGTTGAGCTGGAACGACAGGCCAAGGTCGCAAGCGCGGTCATACGTCTCACTGTCGTCCACCGGCACGCCCATCACGCGGGCCATCATCACCCCCACGGCCCCGGCGACGTGATAGCAATAGCGCATCAGGTCACCTTCGGAGCGCGGCCGCCAGCCCGCGGCATCGAGCGCGAAGCCTTCGATCACGTCATCCGCCATCTCGGCGGTAAGCTGCGATTCCTGCGCCACCTGGCCGAAGGCATCGAACGCCGGGTCTGCCGTGGGCTGCCCATCCAGCGCGCGCTGGGTCAGCACGCGGATGCCCTTGATCCGCGCTTCGGCGTCAGTCGTCGCGCCCTGCCGTCCGCCGAACTCCTGCCCGTCGGCAATGTCGTCGCACCGGCGGCACCAGGCGTAGAGCAGCCAGGCGCGCTCGCGCGTGCCCTTGTCGAACAGGCGGCTAGCGAAACTGAAACTGCGGCTGCCGCGCTCGATCGCACCTTGCGCTTCTTCGACCAGTTCCTCGCGCTCGCGCCCGCCCCCGGCCTGGCGCGGCGTCGTGCGCAGGATGCGCGACGGCGAGAGCAGGCGCGGGCGGCGGTCCTTGAAGCGCAGGATGGGCATCAGAGTTCGTCGGCCTTCATCTGGAAGATCGGTTTGTGCGGCACATACGTTGCCATCCGGTCAAGCAGCAGGTCCAGCGTCGGTTCCGCGATGATGATGCCCTTGTGCTCGGCCCGCACGAACCCGGTTTCGGCCATGTGGCGGTAGAATTCGATCAATCCGTCATAGAAGCCAAAGCAGTTGAGCAGGCCCACCGGCATCCGGTGATAGCCCAGCTGCGCCCAGCTGACCGCTTCCCACAGCTCGTCCATGGTACCCACCCCGCCGGGCAGGGTGAGGAACCCGTCGGAAAGGTCGGTGAAGGCCTTCTTGCGTTCGTGCATCGTCTGCACGACGTGGAGTTCGGTGCAGGCCTTGTTAGCCACTTCGGCGGCCACCAGCGCTTCGGGGATGACCCCGATCACTTCGCCGCCGTTGAGCAGCGCCCCGGCCGCCACCGCGCCCATCAGGCCCAGCTTGCCGCCGCCGTAAACCACTCCGATGCCGCGCCGCGCCAGCGCCTCGCCGATCTCCATCGCCAGCTCCTCGTAGCGCGGGTTTTCGGGGCTGGCCGAGCCGCAATAGACCGCGAGGCGTTTGATCGGGCCGCTCATGCCGCCAGATCCTGCAGCATCAGCCCGGCGGTCGCCTTGGCGCTGCCGACGACGCCGGGAATGCCTGCACCCGGATGGGTGCCTGCGCCGACGAGGTACAGGTTGGAAATCACGTCATCGCGGTTGTGGCCGCGGAACCAGGCGGACTGGGTCAGGAGCGGTTCCAGGCTGAAGGCGCTGCCCAGGTGGGCGTTGAGGTCCTCGGCAAAGTCGCTCGGCGCATAATGGAACCGGGTCACGATGCGGTCCGAAAGGTCGGGGATCAGCCGCCGCTCGACTTCGTCAAGGATACGCTGGGCGAGGACCGGGCCGACCTTGTCCCAGTCAACCGGCATCTTGCCCATGTGCGCCACGGGGATCAGGGCATAAAACGTGCTCATCCCTTCGGGCGCCATGCTCGGATCGGTCACGGTCGGGTGGTGCAGGTAGACCGAGAAGTCCGCCGGCAACACACCGCGATTGTAGATGTCGTCGAGCAGGCCTTTGTAGCGCGGGCCGAACAGGATCATGTGGTGGGGAATGCCCGGCCAGCTGCCTTGGATCCCGAAATGGACCACGAACAGGCTCGGGCTGAAACGCTTGGCCGCCAGCCGCTTGCCCATGGTGCGCCCGCGCGGGCTTGTGCCCAGCAAGTCGCGGTAGGTGTGGACGATATCGCCGTTGCTGGCGGCAGCGTCGAACCGGCCGATCCAGCCGCTCTGGGTTTCGATCCCGAACACGAGTGTGCCTTCGGTGAGGATCGCGGTCACCGGGTCGCCCATGCGGGTCTCGCCGCCGAGCCGTTCGAAATGGCGCACCATGCCCGCCACCAGGCGGTTGGTCCCGCCGCGCGCCCACCACACACCGCCGTCCTTCTCCAGCTTGTGGATCAGGGCGTAGATGCTGCTGGTGGTCATCGGGTTGCCGCCCACCAGCAAGGTGTGGAAGCTCAGCGCCTCGCGCAGTTTCTCGCTGCGGATGTACTTGCTGACCATCGCATAGACGCTGCGCCAGGCCTGTTGCTTCATCAGCGCCGGGGCGGCCTTGATCATCGAGCGGAAATTCAGGAACGGCACGCTGCCCAGCTTGACGTAGCCTTCCTCGTACACCGCGGCGGCGTAGTCGAGGAACTGCGCGTACCCGGCGATATCGGCGGGATCGAGCTTGGCGATTTCCTTGCGCAGCGATGCCTCGTCGTTCGAATAATCGAAGTTGGTCCCGTCGGGCCAGTTGAGGCGGTAGAACGGCATCACCGGCATCAGTTCGACATCGGCGGCCATGTCGTGCCCGGTCAGCTCCCACAGTTCGCGCAGGCAGGCGGGATCGGTGATCACGGTTGGGCCAGCGTCGAAAGTGAAGCCGTCCTTCTGCCAGTAATACGAACGCCCGCCGGGCTTGTCGCGGCCTTCGATCAGGGTGGTGGCGATACCAGCGGACTGCAGCCGGATGGCCAGCGCCAGGCCGCCAAAACCGGCTCCAATGACACACGCGCGCTTGCCTTCGGGGGCGTTCATGGGGTGACCTGTAACGGGGGCTGGGGGGTGGTGAGGGCGCGATACACGCGGGTAATCGGCACCGGCGGCCGGCCGCACAGGATGCGGGCGCGGTCCCCGGCGGTTGAGCGGGCACTATAGAATCGCTCGATCAAGTGCGGGTCGAGGCGATAGAAGCGCGCAAACACCCGCCAGCGCTGGTCCGGCTGCGCGGCCCCGAACAGCATCGCCCCCAGCCGGCGATAGAACCGCGTCGCGGCCCAGTGCTGCCTTGCCCGCGCTTCCAGCATCGCCGCCATGGCCGGACCTTCAAGATCGGCCTCGGCCGCAATCGCCAGCGCCGTTTCGACGGCGAAGGGCAGGGTATAGCTGGTCAGCGGATGGACGAACCCGCCGCGCGCCCCGGCCATGCCAACCCCGTCGATCCGCTGGGCTTGCTGGAACGCCGCGAAATCGCCGCCGGTCACCACCGGCAGGACGCCGGTCTCGCTGCTGACGATCTCCCCCGTCCAGCCACGGCCTGCGCAGTACGTATCAAGCCGCTCGGACAGCACTGCACGGTCAAGCGTCGGGGTGTCCTGGTAGTAGGTATCCTCGACGAACAGCTCGCTTTCGCCCAGCGGCAGCAGATAGACGAAGCGATAGCCGCCCACTTGCTCCACGCCCGCGTCCATGATCACCGGATGATCGATACCGTGCGGGGCGGCGGTGCGAAGGTGGCGGCCCATGAATACCTGCCAGCCGCCCGCCAGGTGCGGCGTGGGGGCAAACCCGCGGCAATCGATCACCGCGCGGGCCGTCACGGTCTCGCCGCTCTCAAGCGTGACTGCGTCAGCCCCAAGGCGGGTGGCCGCTGCGCCCATGACCAGCGTTCCGGTGGGCAACAAGCGCGCCAGTCCGGCGGCAAAATCGTCCGACGCGAGCGAGCGGTAGGGGGTCGGCAGGTGTCGTTCGAAGCGCGGGAACGCCACGGCATAACCATGGTCCCAGCGCGCCATGGGGAAGCAATCCATCAGCGCGTGACCCCGTGCGCTGAGATCGCTTTCAAACCAGCTCCAGCGGTGGTTGCCGCCTGCCGCAGCGCCGGCCTCGATCACGCGCACGGCCAGGTCGGGCCGGCGCTGCGCCAGCGCCAGCGCAATCAGCCCGCCGGCCAGGCCGCCGCCGACAACGGCGATGTCGCATGTCTGCCCGCTCATGCCAGTCGCCTTAGCGGAACCGGTATCGCGTGCAACCGACCGCAAGCGCGTTGACCGCGCCCGTGTCTGTGATAGCTTCCCTGCCAGCGACCTTCTGGGGAGAGAGGTCATGAAATGCTTGGTCTTATCCGGCGCTGCGGCGCTGGCCTTCGCGGCAATCGGGCCCGCGGCCCTGGCGCAGGACGCCCCGGCTACCTGCTACCTGCAAGTCGGCAAGCTGATGGCCGATCCGCCCGAAGGCGTCGGCGAATTTGGAACGGCGCTGCACCAACTCGAAGCCGTGCTGCGCCCGCAAGTCGATGAAATCAAACAGCTCAGGGCCGACCTCGCCAGCGTCCAGCAACGCCAGCAGGCGGCGATGCAGAGCGACGAGAGTAACGCCAACCTGGTCACCCTGCAGGATGAAGCGCAGCGGCTGACGGCCGAACTCACCGCCAAGCAGGACCAGCTCAAGCTCGACTTCACTGCCCAGCAAACCGCGCTGGTGCGCCCGGTGCAGACCCGCGTCAGCGCCCGCGCGCAGACTTTCGCCACCGAACATGGCTGCGGCGAAATCAAGATGGCCCGCAGCGCTGATCTTGCCGCGCTGCAGGCCGGTTCGGCGCGCGACGTGACCGGCGAATTCGTCACCTGGTACGTCGCCGACCATAGCTGAGATCGCGGCTCCCGGCGGAATGGCCCGCGCACTAACCCCGCATCGCCGCGCGGCGCTGGCGACGCTGGCCATCGTCGCGCTCGCGGTCGCGATCCTGTTTGCGATGCACCGGCCGCCGATCTGCACCTGCGGCTATGTCGAGCTGTGGCATCCCGCCGTGCAATCGAGCGGCAACAGCCAGCACATTACCGACTGGTATTCGCCCAGCCACTTCACCCACGGCCTGATCATGTACTTTGTCGCCTGGCTGCTGTGGGTCCGGCTGAACCTGCTGGGCGGCCGCGTCGCGCGCTGGGCGCTGCCGATCGCGGTGCTGGTCGAGGCCGCGTGGGAAGTGGTCGAAAACAGCCCGATGATCATCGAGCGCTACCGCGCGGTCACCGTCAGCTGGGGCTACAGCGGCGATTCGATCATCAATTCTGCGTCTGACATCGGCTGGATGGTAATCGGCTTCCTCGTCGCCGCGCGCCTGCCCGCGTGGGCGAGCGTGGCACTGGCGCTGTTCTTCGAACTGCTCACCCTGTGGATCATCCGCGACAACCTGACGCTCAACGTGATCATGCTGTTCTGGCCGGTCGAGGCGATCCGCCAGTGGCAGGCGGGCGGGTGAGGAGGGCTACTTCGGTCGTTTTGCCGGCCTGTCACTCCCGGGGTCTTGCGGAGCGAAGCGGCTACGGTTGATACCCGGAACGTGGTGGGTCCATTCCGCTTCGTCCGCGCGGCGTTGTAAGCAGGAGAAGGCTCAGACTCGCTGCGGTGAGCAGAGCGAGCGTATATATGCTCCCTTCCGGCCCTTCACCAGCACCATGGAGATAGCTCGGTCCGACAGGCACTAATTTTAACACCAACGCAGGTAAGTGAGTGTCCAAACCTGTAATTGGGACATTAAAGCCGGTGCCGGCAAACCAGTTCCAGCCGGTGTGCCAGCCCATTACGCCCCAGAGCGAATTTGAATGGCGCACCCAAGCACATGCGAAAATCGAGAACAGGAAGGACATGGCCGTCACCAACAACGGTTGATGTGGCGAGAAGTGAAGAAAGGCAAAAGCGGCGGACGTTAATATGAAGGCGGCACTCGTGTTCCAGCGCCGCATGATGGTTGAGAACAACCAGCCGCGAAAAACAAATTCCTCCACGCTCGATTGCAGGGCAAAGCAGGCGAGCAACAGGGCTATCCAGCCGAGCGCAGCAGGACTGGCAAAGGCTGGGGCCAGATCAGCGACACGGTATCCGCCAGAAAGCGCTATCGCAATCACGATCGCGCCCATCATGGCTATGCCAACTGCCAGTCCGATCAGGAATTTTCGCGGCCGGTGCGCTCCACCAAATCCGACGCTTATGAAGCTTCGCTTTTCGATCCAGCGCACCCAGCCTAGTACTAAAAGCCCGAAGACGATGAACGAAACCAGAAAAACGCAAAACGCCAATGGCCCCAACGGTGCTCCCTTCGCGTCAACCAAGCCCAGATATTCAAATCCATAATCAAATGGCAAGCTCCCGGCGGCAACAAGGAAGATGCAGATAAAGGGGGCGGCGATACTCGGTGGTATCCAGCCCTTTGGTGTCTCGTCGGAAAAGATGATCTGTGTCATGTCGCATAGGCTAACCGCCCGCCGAAGACTGCTATAGAATGATCGTGCGGAACAAGTCCGAACGAAGCCACTCTTTTGGCGTGAGACCAACTGCCTTGCGGAATGTGCGACCAAAATGGCTCTGATCCGCAAAGCCAGCGCCATGGGCTGCCTCAGCCAGCTTCGCGCCTTCACGCAACATCCGCTTGGCAAGATCGACCCGTCGGTGCTGCAGATAGCGATAAGGGCTGGTGCCAAGCAATGCCCGGAAGTCACGCGAAAGCTGCCAACGGTCACAGCCGGTCACTTGCTCAAGTTGATCGAGTCGC
>JBDSDZ010000006.1:0-63380 GCA_039920345.1 Croceibacterium sp. | reverse complement strand
GTGGCGCCCGCAATCAGCCCGTGGCGGTTGGCGCGTGACAGCGCCAGCTCCTGCCGTTCGCCATTTGCGCCGAGGCCGAGAAAAATTGCCGCCATCGTCAGGATCCTCTTGTTGTGCCTGCGGTCTGACGCAGGCGCCCGTGCGCGGTCAAGCGATAGACACGGGCCATTTTGCGGCTAGAGCGCGGGGTATGGCCGAATACAAACCTTTCGTCCTGCTCGACGATGCGCGCCCCGATGGCGCCAGCGATGCGCAGTTGTTCGAAGGCCCCACCCAAGTGTTCGTCGCGCGCCGTCCGCAGGACGTGTTGCCGGTGCTCGAGACCGCCGAAGCGGCGCGCGCGGCCGGTGGCAGCACGCTGGCCGGTTACTTGTCGTACGAGGCCGGGCTGGCGCTCGAACCGCGCCTGGCACCGCTGGCAGAGGCGCGCAGCGGGGCCGCCGGGCCGCTGCTCTGGTTTGGCCTGTTTGGCGAACCGCAAGTCATTCCGGCTGCCGACGTTCCGCAATGGCTGGCCAGGCGCGGGGGCGAGGCGCCGGCGTCGATCGGCCCGCTTGAGCCGCAGCTCTCTGTCGGCGGCTATCTCGAAGCGTTCGGCGCGCTGGAAAGCGCGATCCAGGCGGGCGACATCTACCAGGCTAATCTGACGATGCCGCTGGCCGGTCCTGCCCGGGGTGATCCACTGGCGCTCTATGCCGCGATCCGGCCCACCGCCAATGCCGGCTACGGCGGGGTCATCTTCGACGGGTCTGACTGGCTGCTCAGCTTCAGCCCGGAGCTGTTTTTCTCGCTTCGCGGCCGCTCGGCCAAGGTCAAACCGATGAAGGGCACCCGCCCGCGCGGCCCGACCGAAGCTGAAGATCGCGCTCTGGCCGATGAACTGGCCGCTTCGGTCAAGGACAAGGCCGAGAACTTGATGATCGTCGACCTGATGCGCAACGACCTCAGCCGCGTGGCCGAGGCGGGCAGCGTGCGGGTCGAACAGCCGTTCGCGATCGAAAGTTACCCCACGGTCCACCAGATGGTCTCGACCGTTCATGCCGAGCTCCAGCCGGATAAGGGCGCGATCGACATGATCCGCGCACTGTTCCCGTGCGGCTCGATTACCGGCACGCCCAAGATCCGCGCGATGGAGCTGATCAGTGAGGTCGAGCGCGACGCGCGCGGGCCCTATTGCGGCGCGATTGGGCGCATCGGGCCGACCGGTGACGCGGCGTTCAATGTTGCCATTCGCACGATCCGGCTCACGCCCGGCGAAAACCAGCGCCACCGCGTAGTGCTCGGCGTGGGCGGCGCAATCGTGGCCGATAGCGAGGGCATGGCCGAATGGCGCGAAAGCCTGGTCAAGGCCGGTTTCGCGCGCGGCCGGGCAAGCGGGTTCGACTTGATCGAGACGATGCAGTTCGATCCCGAGCGCGGCGTCCAGCGGCTCGAACTCCATCTCGAGCGGATCAAGGCAAGCGCGCAGGAGCTCGGCTTCGCGTTCGACCGGCATGAAACGCGCAACCGCATCCACGCGCTGTGTTTCGAGCTGGAAGCGCCCGCGCGGCTGCGCCTGTTGCTGGCGCGCAGCGGCGAAACGGCGCTCGAAGCTGCCCCGATGCCGGGCGCTGCGACAGATGTGGTCACCTGCATTGCGCTGCCTATTCCGGTCGTTTCGGGCGACTGGCGGTTGCGTCACAAGACCACCGACCGCGGATTTTATGAGGACGCGCTCGTGGTCGCTCGTGAGAACGGTGCCAAGGAAGCCCTGCTGGTGCGTGACGATGGCCTGGTGACCGAAGGCAGCTTCACCAATGTCTTCGTCGAACGCGACGGCGTGCTGCTCACCCCGCCAGCCTCGCTGGGCCTGCTGCCCGGCGTGCTGCGCGCCGAATTGCTGGCCGAGGGCCGCGCGGCCGAGGCCGAATTGACGCTGGCCGACCTGGCGGATGGCTTCCTGATCGGCAATTCGCTGCGCGGCTTGATGCCGGCAAAGCTCGCCGCATGAGCCACGAACACCTGAGCCCGGCGCTGCGCCGGATTGCCGCGTCGCCCACCACGGCAATGACCGACCGGGCCACCGCGCTGCGCGAAGCCGGCCGTGATGTCATATCGCTTTCGGTAGGCGAGCCGGACTTCGCCACCCCGGCACACGTGATCGAAGCCGCCAAGGCAGCGCTCGATAGCGGGCAAACGAAATATACCCCCGTCACCGGCACGTTGCGGCTCAAGCAGGCGGCGGCACTGCATTTTCGCCGCGACCTCGGCATTGAGACGCGGCCCGAGCAGGTTATCGTGACTGCCGGCGGCAAGCAGGCAATCTTCGAAGCGCTCGCCACCACGGTGGGCGAGGGCGACGAAGTGATCGTGCCGAGCCCGTGGTGGGTCAGCTATCCGCAGATGGTTCGCTTTGCTGGCGGCCAGGTCGTGCCGCTGGTGACGCATCCGCACCACGGTTACCGGTTCGATCCGGGCGATCTGGAAGCGCTGATAACCCCGCGGACCCAGTGGCTGATGCTCAACAGCCCCGGCAACCCGACAGGGGCGGTCTTCCCGCAAGACATGCTGCGCGGCATCGCCGACGTGCTCCGGCGTCATCCGCAGGTGATGATCCTGTCCGACGATATCTACTCGCCGCTGATCTACACTGGCGAGCCGCATGTCACGCTGGCGGCGCTGTGCCCCGACCTGGCGGACCGCATCTGCACGGTCTCGGGCGTATCCAAGAGCCACGCGATGACCGGGTTTCGCATCGGCGTCGCCACGGGCCCGGCGTGGTTGATCGAGGCGATGGGTCGGCTGCAATCGAACGCCAGCGGTAATGCCGCGTCGATCAGCCAGGCGGCCGCGGTCGCCGCGTTCGAAGGGCCGCAAGATTTCCTCGACGACTGGCGCGAACGATTCCGCCGGCGCCGCGACCGGGTGGTGCGGCTGGTGCGCGACATTCCGGGGCTCAATACACCGGTACCCGATGGGGCGTTTTATTGCCTGATCGATGCCGCGCCGCTGATGGACCGCTTTGGCGGCGACGATAACCGGCTGGCGCTGCACCTGCTCGAGCACGGCGTGGCGGTAGTGGCGGCGAGCGCGTTTGGCGGCAAGGACGGCTTCCGGATCAGTTTCGCCGCCGATGAAGCGGTGCTGGAGGAGGCCCTGCAGCGAATCGCCGGGGCGTTGGCATGAAGGATATCCCGATCCTGTACGAGGACGGTGAAGCGCTGGTCATCGACAAGCCGGGCGGGTTGCCGCTCGATCGGCCGCGCGCTGGCGGGGCTGCGCTTGAAGACCAGTTGATGGACCTTCGCCTTGGCTTTCAGCGTCCGCCCGCGCCGGTTCACCGGCTCGATAGCGATACCTCGGGTTGCCTGCTGCTGGCGCGCAATCCCAAGGCGCTCAAGCGATTCGCCAAGGCTTTCGAGGAGCGCACGGTGACGAAGCGCTATCTTGGCGTGCTCGCAGGAGTGCCGGCCGAAGCCGAGGGCACCGTCGAACTGGCGCTGAGCAAGATCAGCAGCGAGGCGGAAGGCTGGCGGATGATCCCGGCGAAGAACGGCAAGCCGTCGATCACGCATTGGCGGATCGTGACCGAGATAGACGGCCGCGCGCTGGTCGAATTCCGGCCCGAGACCGGCCGCACGCATCAGATTCGCGTGCACGCGGCCTCCGGCATCGGGCTGCCGTTGCTGGGCGATCCGGTTTACGGCGACGGGCGCGGAGCGTGGCGCACGATGCTCCATGCGGCCGGGCTTGAAGTGCCGCGCGAGAGCAAGCCGGCAATCATGACAGTGGCGCCGTTGCCGGTCGATTTCACCGGACTCGGGTTTACCGATGGATGAGGTGACGCTGCGCGCGCTGGAGCGGGCGGAGGAAGTGTTCCTCGCCGCGTCCGGGCCGGGCGGGCAGAATGTCAACAAGGTGGCCACGGCGGTGCAACTCCGGCTCGACGTGTTTTCGCTCGGGCTCGAACCGGCTGCGTTTCACCGGCTCAAGACGCTGGCGGGTAGCCGGATGAACGCACGGGGCGAGATCGTCATCGCGGCACGGCGTTACCGCACGCAGGAATCCAATCGCGAGGATGCGCGGGTGCGGCTGGCCGAACTGATCGAAGCCGCGCTGGTCGAACCCAAGAAGCGCGCCAAAAGCCGGGTCAACCGGGTGGGTAAGGAACAGCGCATTAAGTCCAAGAAAGCGCGCGGCACGGTCAAGGCCAACCGCGGCCGGGTGGACTGGTAGGGGCAAGACTCCAGCTTGACTTTTTGACCCCTCGGCCGCAAAGGCGCGCCCGGATGGGCGGCGCCGTGCGCGTCGCCCGTAATATTTCGGGCCCCGCGCCGGTATTTGGCCGGTATTGGAAGCCCTCATAGCGATTCTGGGAATAAGACCATGGCGAAGCCCGCAACCATCAAGATCCGCCTGAACTCGACGGCGGACACCGGTTTCTTCTATGTTACCAAGAAGAACCCGCGCAACACGACCGAGAAGATGTCGTTCCGCAAGTACGACCCGGTCGCGAAAAAGCACGTCGAGTTCAAGGAAGGCAAGATCAAGTAAGCCCCCGGGCTTGCTTAACCTTGGGAACCAGCCGGGTTCACAGCCGGTTCAATGCCCCGTACCTAACGTTCGGAGCATGACAATCTTGCAAAAATCCACCAATTCCCCGCTGCGCGCCGCGATTGCCGGCGCGCTGGCGCTGGCCGTCCCCGCTGGCCTGGTTGCCCCTGTGGCGCCGGCCCTGGCGCAAACCACCAGCCAGCTTGACCAGGCGGTTGCCGCGCTGCGCGGCATCTCGACCATGACGGCCGATTTCACCCAGACCGATCGTTCCGGCCACGCCGTGCGCGGCACGATGACGCTTAAGCGCCCGGGCAAGATTCGCTTCGAATACGAAAAGGCCGCCAACATGCTGGTTGTGTCCGATGGGCACGCGCTCTCGCTCATCGATTATGACGTGAACCAGGTCTCGCGCTGGCCGATCAGCAATTCACCGCTGGGCGCCTTGCTTGATCCCAATCGCGACGTGAAGAAATATGGCAAGCTGATGCCAGGCAGCAACCCCAACGTGATCAGCGTCGAGGTCAAGGATTCGCGCAAGCCGGAGTATGGCACGATTACCCTGATCTTCGTGCGCAATGCGGCCGCACCGGGCGGAATGGAGCTTAACAGTTGGGTCGCGCTCGATGCGCAAAGCACCCGCACTACGGTGCGTTTGTCGAACCAGCATTATGGCGTCGCGGTGCCAGACAGCACGTTCAGGTTCAGGGACCCTCGCATCACGTCCCGTCGCCCGTAAAAGCACGCAAATCCGTTCAACCGACTTGGGCCTGCGACCAGCTGCAAACCACCATTCATTTGGCAGAAAGCCGCGCGGTCCTAGAGTTAATTTGCATGACGGTGAGAGGCGGGTTTCCCCCCTGTTGCCCTTGCCTCGCGAGAGACGCCGTCAAGCAAGCGTGACGAACGCTAACGGAACCCCCGTCCCAAATGCCCCCGGGACGGGGGTTTTGTTTTGTTTTTTTGGACCCAGGCGCGCTGCCCTGATGACCTTGCGGCACTGGCTACGCGTCCCTATCCCCGCGCCATGGTCTCTATCGCTACCTGGAACATCAATTCCGTCCGCCTGCGCATCGATCAGGTCGCCCGCTTTCTCGAGCAGGAGCGGCCTGACGTTTTGTGCCTGCAGGAGATCAAGTGCCGCGAGGAGCAGTTCCCGCACGCGGCCTTCGAAGCGCTCGGTTATCGCTACCGCGCGGTGCATGGGCAGAAGGGCTATCACGGCGTGGCCACGGTCAGCCGCATCCCGCTGCGCGAATTCAGCCGGCATGACTGGCAGGACAATGGCGAGGCACGCCATGTCGGGGTCGAACTGCTCGGTTCTGGCAAGGGTATGGTGCTGGAGAATGTCTATATCCCGGCGGGCGGCGACATCCCGGACCGTGCGGCCAATCCAAAGTTCGGCCAGAAGCTCGATTTCCTCGAACGGATGACCCGCTGGGCCGATGCGCTCGACCGCCCGACACTGATTGTCGGCGATTTCAACGTCGCCCCGCTCGAGTGCGACGTTTACGATCACAAGGCGCTGCTCAAGGTGGTCAGCCACACACCGATTGAATGCGAAGCGCTCGGCCGGTTCGGCGATGCGCATGGCTGGGCCGACCTTGGCCGCCAGTTCATTCCCGCGCCGGAGCGCAACTATTCGTGGTGGAGCTACCGCTCGTACTGGCGGCAGAAAGACCAGGGGCGGCGGCTCGACCATATGTGGGCCTCGCCCGACCTTGCTAAACAGGCCACTGCGCACCGCGTCGTCGAGGAAACGCGCCGCTGGGAGCAGCCATCGGACCACGCCCCGCTGATCACCGAGTTTGCGCTCTGAGCGAGCGCTCGCCTTCGCGCCGGGTGGCGCAGGCGATTGATGCCCTGCGCCACGGGTGGCCGTTGGCGATCGGCGCTGCGCCGCTGCTGCTGCCGGTAGAAACCGCGCCCGGCACCGCCCGATCATCGCAGCTGCTGATCTCCGCTGCCCGGGCCGAGACGCTCAAATTGGCCAACCAGCGCGAGGCGGCCGACCCCCATGCGCCAGTGTTGATTCGCGCGGGCGAACCGCTCGACCTCGCCGGTGCCCGCCCGATTGCCGACCCCGCGATGGACCTTGCCGCTCCGCTTAAGGGCCCGTTTCGAGCCGACGAACTGGGTTGGCGCGAGGAAGCGTCAGTCGCGATGGAGCTGGCGCGGATCGCCGGGATCCTGCCCGCGTTCCTCGTCGCGCCCGAGCCCGGGTCTGAAGCGGTCTCGCTGGCCGCCGCCGACCTCGCCGAATTCCTCGATCCTTCCCGGCTGGCCATCGCCACCCGCGCGCGGCTGCCGATTGCGGAGACCGACGATGCCGAAGTGGTGGTCTTCCGCAGCCCCGACGATACCCGCGAACATGTTGCGTTGATCGTCGGCCAGCAATCGTCGGAGCGCGTGCCGCTGGTGCGGCTGCACTCGGAATGCCTGACCGGGGACTTGCTCGGCTCGCTCCGCTGCGATTGCGGGCCGCAGCTCGATCATGCGCTGGCCGCGATGGCGGAAGAGGCGCACGCCGGCGGTTGGGGCGTGCTGTTGTATTTGCGTCAGGAAGGCCGCGGCATCGGGCTGGTCAACAAGATGCGGGCTTACCGACTGCAGGACGAAGGGTTCGACACGCTCGAGGCCAATCGCCGGCTTGGCCTGCCCGCCGAAGCGCGCGATTTTCCCGTGGCGGCGCGGATGCTGGCGCTCATCGGCGTGGACCGGCTGCGGCTGATGACCAACAACCCGGCCAAAGTGGCCGCGCTCGAATCGGCCGGGATCGTCGTCACCGAACGCGTGCCGCACGCGCTGCCGGCCAATCCACACAACGCCCGCTACTTGGCGACCAAGCGCGACCGGGCGGGGCACCTGCTCTAAACACCTAGCGCAGCTGGCTGTCCTTGCTGCCGCGCCGATTGATGGCGGAATGGCGGCCATGGGCATCATGCCCCGATTGGCAGGCGACGCAGGTTCGGACGCCGGGAACAGCGGCGCGGCGTCCTTCGGGAATGGGCTCGCCACATTCATCAAAATGCGTTGCACTGGGTCCTCTGGGCAGTTGCGACCGAGCTTGCGCGCGCTGGTTCCGTTCAGCCTGAAGCCGCATCGAACGCGGGCATGACGTGCGCGGCAAACAATCGGGCGGAGTGCATCACAGCCGCCAGCGGCAGGTCACCAAAGGCCATCGCCGAGACGAAATAGGTGATGCCGCAGGTCTCCACTTCGCGCTCCACGAAGGCGCGCACGGTGGCGGGCGATCCGGCGCAGCCGTGGCCCATTGCGGCGGCCTCGTCCCATTCGCGCGGCAGGTGTTTATCAAGCGGGAAGCCGCCGCCGCGGTCCTCCCACAGCCGCGCCATGTTGCCGCGCCAGCGGGTATAGGCCGGGCGAACCAGCGCGAGGGCATCTTCGTCGCTGTCGGCCACCACGATATGGCGGCTCACCCCCATCAGCGGCATGGCTTCGGGCGCGCCGGTCCATTCGCTGCGATAGAGGTCGGCCGCGGCCCGCGCGCGTTCGCCCAGCGCGAGGGTGACCATGTTGATCCCGTTCTGCGCGCACCAACGGATCGATTCCGGGCTGCCTGCGCCGTACCACAACGGCGGATGCGGTCGCTGCACCGGGCGAAGCGCCATCGGCACGTGGTCGAAGGTGTAGAATTCGCCCGCATAGTCTAGCGTGTCCGACGCCAGCCCCTTGAGCAGCACCTCCAGCGTTTCGTCAAAGCGCCCGCGCTGTTCGGCCATGTCGAGGCCATAGAAACCCAGCTCGATCGGCGACACGCCGCGCCCCACGCCAAGCTGGAAGCGCCCGTTGGACAGCGCGTCGATCATCGCCACTTCCTCGACCAGCCGCAGCGGGTGATACAGTGGCAGCAGGTAGACCAGCGGCCCGAACCGCAACCGCTTGGTGCGCTGGCTCAGCGCCGCAACCAGTATTCCAGGCGAAGGCGCGAGCCCCAATGGCGTGCCGTGGTGTTCGGCGATGTGGTAGCAATGGAAGCCGAGCGCATCGTAAGCCTCGGCCAGTTGCAGCCGGGCTTCAAGATGCTCGGCCAACGGCAACCCGCTGTCATCGACATGATCGAAAACGCCGAATTTCAAAGCCATCCTCTCCCGTCGCGCGGCAATTTTGACGCGGTTTACCACCATCGCGCCGCGATGCGAGGCTGCCGGTTGAATTAGTTTGACACAATTGCCCCGCGCGACCGATTCAGCGGCAACGATGCGACAAGGCCATTCCTCTTGACCCTTTGTTTCGCCCGCCACCGGGCGCAATTGCCTGACCAGCGTTGGGCGTCATGACCGGCATAATCAGGTCCTTGCTGCACCGGTTTGGCAGGCCCGGCGTGATGCGCAATGTGGCAGCGCTTGCGTACGGGCAGCTGATGCGCACCACGCTCCAGTTCATCAGCGTGCCGGTGTTCACCTATTTTTGGGGGCTTGAGGAATACGGCATCTGGTTGTTGCTGTTCACCCTGCCGGGTTTCCTGGCGATGGGCGATCTGGGCTTTAATGTCGCCGCCTCGAACGCCATCATCCATGCGATCGAAACAGGCGACGAGCAGGAAGCCGCGGAGATATTCGGTACCGTCCGCCGGCTGATTTTCAGCTTCTCGATCACCATGCTGGCGGTGGCGGCAGTGGTGCTGTCGCTCCGGCCCGAGCTTATCGCATGGGTCGCTGCGGGCGGAGTGCCTGCCCTGCCAACGGTCCTGGCGCTGATTGGCTATGGGCTGGTATGTCTGTTTGCGAGCACCACGCTGGGCGGGTTCCGTTCGACGGGCGCATTCGCCGAAGCGGTCTTTATCTTCGAGACAACGGCCTCGATCGAAATCGCCATCTCGCTGGGTGTGCTCGCGCTTGGCGGTAACCTGCTTCACGTTGCGCTGGCTTATTTACTGGTGCGGATTACCGGCAGCGTCATCAGCGCGGTGTACTTGCGGCGGCGCGCGCCGGTCCTGTTCGCGCCGCGCAAACGCACAATGCGCGCTGTGCTGCGCGACTTATCCGGACCGGCGGTCGCGGTGATGGCGGTGCCGATTGGGCACGCCGTTTCGTTGCAGGGAACGGTGGCGGTGATCGGGGCGGTAGCCGGGCCTGCGGTTGTGCCACTGTTCACAACTGCGCGCACTCTGAGTCGGCTTCCGGTCCAGCTGACGCAGGTTCTGGTATCCGCCGCGATGCCGCAAATCACCAAGGCGCGGGCTCGGGGCGACAAACCTTCGGCCGACCGGCTAGTCGGCTCGGTGCTGGGCCTGTCATCCCCGCTCCTGTTCCTGGCGCTGCTGGTGCTGGCAATATTTGGCCAGCGCATCATTTCGATCTGGACCCACGGCGTAGTGCACGCGGATGCGGCGCTGGTCGCCGTGCTGATGCTATCAGCATTCATCTATGCCCACTGGCTGATGATCAGCAACTTCATCCTCGCGGCCAATCGGCAGGCGCTTTACAGCTATTTTTTCCTGGGCGCGGCGGTGGTGGATCTTGGCGCCATCGCCCTACTGGTCCCAGCGTTGGGCGTCGAAGGCGCGGGCCTTGCGGTGCTGCTGCTCGATGCGGTGATGCTGGTCTGGTGCATCTGGCAGGCGGCGCGAATTGACATCCTGGGCCTGAATACCTTGCGCCATGTGTTGAGTGGCGGTGTCCTGAGCGACATTCGCCTTCTGACAGGCCGCAACACCGGCGGGTGACCCGGGATTACCCAGCCTTGCCGGGCGGCCGACCGCGGCGCGGCAGCTCGGCTGCCGGGACCTTGATGCCGCGCCGGGCCAGTGCTTCACGCAGCAGAATCTCCACCTCGGCGTTCACCGAGCGCAAGTCCTGCGCGGCAAGCCGCTCGATCCGGTCGAACAGGACCGGATCGAGACGGAGCGCGAAGGCTTTCTTGCTGGCTTGCGACATGACCAGGGCGGGACCTTACTGGTAGAGGGTGCCCGCGTTGACCACCGGGTTCACATCGCGCTCGCCGCACAGCACCACCATCAGGTTGGACACCATCGCGGCCCGGCGCTCGTCGTCGAGGTGGACGATGTTCTCCTCGCTCAACTTGTCGAGCGCCATCTGGACCATGCTGACCGCGCCCATCACCAGCTTGGCGCGGGCGGCGATCACCGCTTCGGCCTGCTGCCGGCGGAGCATTGCCCCGGCGATTTCCGAAGCATAAGCAAGGTGGGTCAAGCCGGCCTCGTCGACTTCAAGGCCCGCCACGTGGAGCCGTTCGTTGAGCTCCTCGCGCAGCTCGCTGTTGACGATGTCGGGGCTGCCCCGCAGCGTCGTTTCTTCTTCCTCGAAGTCGTCATACGGATGCCGCGCGCCGACGGTGCGCAGGCCGGCCTCGATCTGGATGTTCACGAACGCCTTGTAGTCATCGACGTCGAACACCGCCTGGGCGGTGTCGGACACGCGCCACACCACGTTGCAGGCCACGTCGATCGGGTTGCCGCGCTGGTCGTTGATCTTGATCCGCTCGGAATGGATGTTGTGGGCCCGGACCGACACCTTCTTCTTGCCCATCCAGAACCAGATCCAGCGCAGGCCCTGCGTGCGTTCGGTGCCTTTGTAACTGCCGAACAGCGTGATCACGACGGCCTGGTTGGGCTGGAGCATGAAGAAGCCGAGCAGGACCACGACCATCGCCACGATTCCGACGATCATCCCGCCGAGCCAGGGCGCGGCTGGCGGGCCGTTCTCGAAACGGTTGAAGCTCATCGCGTGGCCAAAGTTCAAGAAGGCGAAGATTGTCCACGCCAGCAGCACCAGCCAGACAATCAGCATCGGATAGCCGCTGAAGGTGCTTGCGGGCACCTCGCGGCTTTTGACCATGGCAATTTTCCCCTCAGGCATGACGACTCTCCTCATAAAATAGTGATATCATATTTATATCACTTTAGAGGGGCGTCAAGCAGAACCGGTCAGTGCTGGCGGATCGCTGTCAGGAAGGCGTCGCCATAGGCTTCGAGCTTGCGCGCGCCGATACCGGAAATCTCGCCCAATTCGGCCAGGCTTGCGGGCCGCGCGGTGGCCATTTCCCGCAAAGTGGCATCGTGGAAGATCACATAGGGCGGCACTTGCGCTTCGGTTGCCAGTTCGCGGCGCAGGGCGCGCAGCGCGTCGAACAGCGGGTCGCCGACAGGATTGCCGGCGTCTCCGGCCCGGCGCCGCCTGTCCTTGCGCGTTTCGGGCGGGCGCACGATCGCGAAGCCTGCCTCACCTTTGAGGATCGCGCGTGCCTCGCCGGCCAGTTGCAGTCCGCCGTGGTCGGTTGCGACCAGCACGCCGCGGGCCTGCAGCGCCCGGCTGAGCGGCTGGAGCAGGCGCGCTTCTTCCGGCTCGACGATGCCGAACACGCTCAGCTTGTCGTGCCCGCGCTGCTGCACGCGCTCGTCAACGGCGCCGGTAAGGACCTTCTGGATATGCCCGAAGCCAAAACTCTGGCCCGTGCGATAGACCGCGCTGAGGAACTTGCGCGCCAGTTCTGCGGCGTCGATCACGTCGGGCGCTTCGAGGCAGTTGTCGCAGTTACCGCAGCGCTGCGGCGGGTCTTCGCCGAAATGGCGCAGCAACACCGCGCGGCGGCAACCGGCAGTCTCGACCAGGTTGGCGAGCGAATCGAGCCGTCCGCGCTCACCCTGCTGGCGGGCTGGCTCCACCTCGCCAAGCCGTTGCCGGGCCTGGGTGAAATCGCCCGCCGCCCACAGCATCAAGGCCACCGCCGGATCGCCGTCACGCCCGGCGCGGCCGGTTTCCTGGTAGTAAGCCTCGATCGATTTGGGGATCCCGGCGTGGGCCACGAAGCGCACGTCCGGCTTGTCGATGCCCATGCCGAACGCAATCGTCGCCACCATGACCATGTCTTCGCTCGAGACGAACGCCGCCTGGTTGGCGGCGCGCACGGCCGGATCGAGCCCGGCGTGATAGGGCAGCACCGGGCGCCCGCTCGCCGCCGCCAGCTTTTCGGCCAGCTCCTCGATCTTGCGCCGGGTGGGCCCGTAAATGATTCCCGGTCCCGGGTGCTCGGCGAGCAGTCGCACCAGCTGGCGCAACCCGTTTTCGCGGTGGCGCACGGTGTAGCGGATGTTGGGCCGGTCGAACCCGGCCACGATCATGCCCGCTTCGGGAATGCCGAGCTGGGCCAGGATGTCGGCCCGGGTGTGCTCATCGGCGGTCGCGGTCAACGCCAGCCGGGGGACCGCCGGAAACTGGTCCATCAGCGGCCTCAGGAGCCGGTAGTCGGGCCGGAAATCGTGGCCCCATTCGGAAACGCAATGCGCTTCATCCACCGCGAACAGCGCCAGCGGGGCGGAGGACAGCAGCTCGCGGAAATGGCCCTGGCTGGCGCGTTCGGGCGCGACATAGAGCAAGTCCAGCTCGCCCGCCCGGAACGCCTCGATGGTGGCCATCCGGTCATCGTCCACGCTGGTCAGCGCGGCGGCGCGGATGCCGTTGGCGCGGGCCGCGCGCAGCTGGTCATGCATCAGCGCGATCAGCGGCGAGATGACCACACAAGTGCCGGGAAGCATGACGGCGGGCAGTTGGTAGGTGAGCGACTTGCCCGCGCCCGTCGGCATGACCGCCAGGCTCGATTGGCCCGCCAGCACGCGTTCGACCACATGCTGCTGCACGCCGCGAAAGTGTTCGAACCCGAACACCCGGCGCAACATGCCCTGCGCTTCGTCAATCTGCTCCGCTGCTGTCGCCATCGTGCAAGGCTTTGGCAGATCGCGACCGCGCGGCAAACCGCGGCGGGCCGGTTTTGCCATTTTCTTGGCCAGCTACCTCCGCTAGCGTGGCCTGGCGCAGGCGGGGGACCTGCAATCGAACTTTTGAGAGAGGCCTTACCGATGAAGAAATTCGCCCTGACCGCCGCCTTGTCGGCAGTTTTCGCCCTGTCCGCCTGCGGCAGCGCCGACGACGCGTCGGAAGACGCGATGGCCGATACGGTCGAAATGCCAGCCGACGAGGCGCTGACCAATGTGCCCGACCCGGTGACCGACAACGCGACCGAAGCGGCCGACGCTTCGACCGAAACAGCCGCGGCCAATGCCTCGGTTGAAGACGCCGGCGATGCGGCGGTCGATGCGGCCAACGATGCCGCGGCCGCTGCCGAAGCGGCAACCAAAGCGCAGTAGATGGCAGTCAGCGGGCAATCAAAGGCGGGCGGGGCGTGGTCCCTGTCCGCCGCTTGCGCGGCCTTGCTGCTGCAGGGCTGCGGCGGCGCTCCCAGCGATGCTGGCCCCGGCAAGGTAACGCAGGGGGAGGCCCGCGCCCTGTCCGATGCAGGCGAAATGCTGGGCGAACAACGCCTGCCGCCGGCTTCGCCTGTAGCGTCGGCCAGCCCGGCACCGTCGGACACCGCCAACACGCCCTAGCACCGCGCACTTTGTGGGTACCGCCCAGCCGTGCTAGACGTTGCAGTTGAAACTATGGCTTCGATTATCGAACCTTCGAGCGACTTTAGCGCGCTTCCCGATGTGCCCGGCGAGGTGTTTACCGCGCCGTTGCAGCGCCCGGCGCATATCGGGGAAGACTGGCTCGAGCCTGCCCAGCGAGAATACTCGTCGGATGACGACACGATTTGGAACGCGTTGTTCGAGCGGCAGATGGATATCCTGCCAGGGCGGGCCTGCGGGGCGTTCATGGCCGGGCTGCAGAAGCTTCATCTCGGCAGCAGCGGCGTGCCCGAATTCGCGCGGCTTTCAGAGCAACTCGGCCACCTGACCGGGTGGAGTGTGGTGCCGGTGCCGATGCTCATCCCCGACCACGTGTTCTTCTGGCACCTTGCCAACCGGCGCTTTCCGGCGGGCAATTTCATCCGCACGCGCGAGACGTTCGATTACATCCAGGAACCAGACGTGTTTCACGACGTGTTCGGCCACGTTCCGCTGCTAACCGATCCGGTGTTTGCCGATTACATGCAGGAATACGGCCGCGCCGGGTGGAAAGCGATGCGCTACAACCGGCTCAAGTCGCTCGGCGCGCTGTACTGGTACACGGTCGAATTCGGACTGATGCTCGAAGCCGGAGAGCTCAAGATCTACGGCGCCGGGATCCTGTCGGGTCCGCGCGAAGCGGTGTTCGCGCTCGAGGGCCAGTCCCCCAACCGGATCATGCTCAACGTCGACCGGGTCATGCGCACCGATTACGTGATCGACGACCTGCAGCCGAGCTACTTCGTGATCGACAGTTTCGAAGACCTCTATCACCAGACCGTCGAACGCGATTTCGACCGGCTCTATCGCAGCCTCAATCCCGGTTTCACTTATGCCAATTCGGCGGTGATCGATGTCGATGATGTGCTGCACCGGGGTAGCCAGGAATATCACCTGCGCGGCGGCCGCGGGTCAAACGCCCAACCGGCCTGATTTCCCCGCCTGATGTAGCCCAAAACAAACCGGCCCGGGATTGCTCCCGGGCCGGCTCTGTATGCAAAAGCTGACGGGCTTAGTTGCCGTCGGCGTTGTCGGCGGCTTCGCCCTGCTTTTCCATCGCGTCGGCCTTGTTCTCGGCCTGGTCGGTCATGGCATTGGCCTGCGCGTCGGTGATCTGGCCAGCGTCGGCAGCCGCTTCGGCCTGGGTGTTGACGACTTCGGCGTTCTGCTCGCCGGCATCTTCAGCGGCATTTTCCTTGGGGCCATCACAAGCGGCAACGCTGAGGGCAAAAACGGCGGCCGAGGCGGCCAAAAGAAGCTTCTTCATCACATTCCCCTTGGGTAGTTTGGGGCGGAAATCCCACCCCGGTTGAAACCTGTTGCAAGACCGGCGGCGCAACCGTTGCGCCTGGTCAATCAGGGATAGAAAACCGCGCGGCGGGCTTGGTTCCGGAAAAAAGGCGAAAATGTGTTCGCCGCGCGTGGCTTAGGCGCCGTTAGCGCTGGGCGAGCCACGCCACAGCCGCAGCGCCAGCGACGATGCGGTACCAGGCAAACGGGGCAAATCCATGCCGGCTGACATAGGCCACGAAGGCTTTGATAACGCCCAGCGCAACCACGAAGGCAACCGCAAACCCGATCGCGATTTCGCCCCAGCCAACGCTGCCGGCTGTGCCGCTCGCCAACTGGTCGCGCTTGTCGAGCAATTCGAGTGTCGAGGCACCGATCATGGTCGGGATGGCGAGGAAGAACGAGAATTCTGCCGCCGTCTTGCGGTTAACACCCATGGCAAGCGCGCCCATGATCGTGGCGCCCGAGCGGCTGACACCCGGGATCATCGCCAGGCACTGCGCCAGGCCGACGCCGATCACCGTCTTGAGCGGGAGTTCGGCGACCCCGGTTTCGGGGTCCGCCTCGCCGGCGGGCTTCGTCGCGGCCCGTTCGATCAGCAGGATGGCAATGCCGCCCACAATCAGCGCCCAGGCGACCACCGACGGGCTGGCCAGCAAGACGTCGATCCAGTCCTTGAGCAGCAGCCCGATGACCGCCGAGGGCAGGAACGCGAGGAGCAGGTTGCGGGCGAACAGCAGGCCCTTGGCCTCGAGCCGCAGCACGCCCATCCCGGCATCCCAGAAGGTGCGCCAGTAGAGGACGACCACGGCCAGAATCGCGCCGAGCTGGATGACCACGTTGAACAGCGCCCACTGCGCAGCGTCATAGCCAAACAGTTCGCTGGCGAGGATCAGGTGCCCGGTGGAGGAGACCGGGATGAACTCGGTCAGGCCTTCGACAAGGCCGAGCAGGATGGCGGTAAGTGTTAGTCCCATAGCGGCCGGTTGATGGCGGAGCGGGCGGCGAAGTCAAGCACGCCCACTCCGGCCCTCAACAGCTGGCAATTTACCAGATGTGCACACGCTCTTCCGGCGGCAGATACAACGCGTCGCCCGGCTTGACGTTGAACGCCTTGTACCAGGCATCATTGTTGCGCACGACGCCGTTGACGCGCGCCTGTTCGGGCGAATGCGGATCGGTCAGCAGCCGCTGGCGCCCGGCCGCCTCGCGCTGCGACGAACGCCATACTTGCGCCCAGGCGAGGAAGAAGCGCTGGTCGCCGGTCAACCCGTCGATCACCGGGGCTTCCTTGCCGTTCAGCGACATATGGTAGGCGCGGTAGGCCAGGCTCAGCCCGCCGGCATCGCCGATGTTCTCGCCCAGCGTGAGGCGGCCGTTCACGCAAGTCTTGCCGTCGTCATAAGGGCAAATCTTGCCGTATTGCGCGGCCAGCTGGTTGCCAAGATCGGTGAACTTGGCGAGGTCGGCCGGCTGCCACCAGTCGCGCAAGGTGCCAGTGGCATCGGACCTGGCGCCCTGATCGTCGAACCCGTGGCTCATCTCGTGGCCGATCACGCCGCCGATGGCCCCATAGTTGACCGCCGGATCGGCGCTGGGATTGAAAAACGGCGGCTGCAGGATGGCGGCGGGGAACACGATCTCGTTGAAGGTCGGGTTGTAATAGGCATTCACCGTCTGCGGCAACATGCCCCACTCGGTCTTGTCGACTGGCTTGCCCAAGCGGCTGAGCTGGTCGCGCTGGGCCCAGGCAACCGCGGCAACGCTGTTGGCCAGCGCCGCGCCCGGGGTGATTGTCAGGCCTTCATAGGTCTTGAAGGTGTCAGGATAGCCGATCTTCGGATTGAAAGCGTCGAGCTTGCCAATCGCCTCGGTCTTGGTGGCCGGGGTCATCCAGCTGTTTTCATTGATACTGGCGGCCAGTGCGCCGCGCAGGTTGGCCACCAGGTCGCTCATCGCCGCCTTGCTTGCGGGCGGGAAATAGCGCTCGACGTAGGCCTTGCCGACCACTTCACCGAGCTCGTTTTCGGTCGCCGCGATGGCCCGCTTCCAGCGCGGTTGCTGCACTTCCTGCCCGCTCAGCATCTTGCCGAAGAAGGCGAAGCGCGCATCGTCAAGCGCGCTCGGCAGCACCGAGGCGTGGTCCGACAGGAACTGCGCGGTCATGTAGGCTTTCAGGGTGTCGATCGGCGTGTCGTTCAGCAACTGCATCATCGCGGGCAGGCCGCCGCCCATCTGCGCCAGGATTTCGGGCGTGACGCCGAACTTGGTCACTTCATCGGCCGTCGGGCGGATCTGTGGGGCGAGGAAAGTGGCCTGGTCGCCAAAGCCGCTGGCGGTCAGCAGCCGCGCCATCGGGAACTGCGGGGCCAGCGCGACCAGTTCGTCCCGGCTCAGCTTGTTGTACAAAACGTCTGGGTTGCGCAGGGCGACGCGGGCCCATTCCAGCTCGGCCACCTGGTGCTCGAAGGCGTAAACCGCTTCGGCCGCGCCGCGCGCATCCTGGTATCCGGCCTGGCCCAGCAGGAAGGTCAGGTAATCCTTGTAGGCCGACTGGATGCCGCGGTTGCGCTCGTTATCGACCAGGTAATAATCGCGGTCGGGCAGGCCCATGCCGTCAAAACCGACCGAGACGATGTAGCTGTTGGGATCCTTGTCATCCACCGTCACGCCGGGGGCGATCAGCGCGGGATAGCCCGGCTTGGCGAACAGGTCGGTCAGCTCATCGAGGTTGTCGACCTGCTGGATCGCGTCGAGATACGGGCGCGCCGGGGCCAGGCCCGCGGCGTTGATCGCATCGGTGTCGAGGTAGGCATTGTAGGCGTCGAGGATGCGGCGCTCTGCAGTGCCGGCAGCCGGCGGATGGGCCACCAGCTCGTCGATCAGCGCCTTGATCTCGTTCTTCGACCGTTCGCCCAGCACGTCGAACGACCCGAAACGCGCATATTCCGCCGGCAGCGGGTTGGCGGCGATCCACTTGTCGTTGACGTAGTTGAAGAAGTTGTCGCCCGGCTTGACCGCGGGGTCGAGCAGCGTGGGATCGACGCCCCAGGTGCCAAAGGTCATCCTCGGGATCGGCGGGCTGGCGGCGTCCTGCGACAGGGCGGGGGCGGCAAAGGCAAGCGCAGCAGCGGACACGCCCGCCGAGAGAAGTAACTTGAGCATCAACAGCGACCCTTTTGTCAGGCGGCGCACCCAAGCTTGGTACGCCCGGAAATTTCGTGGCGGTCCTGTTGCTAGCCTGGCTGGCCCAGAACCCTGTTGGTTACGTATGATACTTTGCCGATTAACCGTGTGTGAGCCTGCTTTCAAGCGGCCGCCGTGTCGTCGAACTGCAGAGCTGCCAGCCGCGCATAAAGGCCGCCCGCCGCCTGCAATTGGGCATGCGTGCCCTGCTCGACGATCCGGCCATCATCCATCACCACGATCCGGTTGGCCGCGCGGACCGTCGCCAGGCGGTGGGCGATGACCAGCGTGGTGCGGCCCTGCATCAGCCGTTCGAGCGCCTGCTGGACCAGCCGTTCGCTTTCCGCATCGAGCGCGCTGGTCGCTTCGTCGAGCAGCAGGATCGGCGCATCGCGTAGCAAGGCGCGGGCAATCGCCACGCGCTGGCGCTGCCCGCCCGAAAGCCGCGCGCCGCCTTCGCCAAGGAAGGTATCGAGCCCGTCAGGCAAGGCGCGCAGGAAGGTTTCGGCATTGGCCGCGCGGGCGGCATCCCAGATCGCTTCTTCGCTCGCGTCCCATTCGCCGTAGCGCAAGTTGTCGCGCGCGCTGGCGGCAAACAGCGTGCCATCCTGGGGGACCAGGGCCATCCGGCGGCGGACGTCCGCCGGATCGGCCTGGACCAGCGGCACGCCGTCCATCCGGATGGTGCCGACCTGCGGATCGTAGAACCGTTCGGCGAGCTGGAACAAGGTCGATTTACCCGCGCCCGACGGGCCGACAATGGCGACCGTTTCGCCCGGCTCTACCGTCAGGTCGAAATCGGCAACCGCGGCGGTGTCGGGCCGGGTCGGATAGCGGAAGGTGACGTTCTGGAACGACAGGCTGCCGCGCGGCGGCTGCGGCAGTTCCATCGGCCGGGCGGGCGGGGCAATTTCGGGCTTGGCGTTCATCAGCTCGTTGAGCCGGCTGGCCGCGCCCGCCGCCTGCAGCAAGCTGCCATAGACATCCGATAGCGCGCCGAACGCCCCCGACACGATCACGCCCACGATAACCACCGCAGCAATCGTGCCGCCGGTCATCGAGCCGTTGGCCACGCTCACCGCGCCTTCCCACATCAGCCCGGTGATCGCGCCGAAGACCGCGACGATGAAAGTGAAGGTCATGATCGAGCGCAGGCGGATGCGCCCCTTGGCGGTGGCGAAGGCGGCCTCGACGGCGTCGCCAAAGCGTTGGCTCTCGCGCCGTTCCTGGTTGAAGCCCTGGACGATCTTCATCGCCCCGAGCACTTCGGACACCATCGCGCCAACATCGGCGATGCGATCCTGGCTGCTGCGCGAGAGGTTGCGGATCTTGCGCCCGAACAGGCGCAGGGTGACGGCAATGACCAGTGCCCCGCCGACGAGGAACGACGATTCCCGGGGAGCGAGCACGAACAGCATGATGATGCCGCCGACCCCGGTGATGATGTTGCGCAGCGCGAGCGATACCGTGGTCCCGACGACCTGGTCGATCACGGTCGTGTCGCTGGTCATTCGGCTGGAAATCTCGTTCGGGCTGTTCTCCTCGAAGAAACCGGGGGACAGCCGCAGCAGGTTGTTCTGCACCCGGCGGCGCAAGTCGGCGACCACCCGTTCGCCCAGCCAGCTGACGAAATAGAACCGCACCGCACTGGCCACGCCAAGCACCAGCACGATCATGAACAGGTAGTAGAACGAATGGTTGATCACCGTGATATTGGCGTGTTCACCAAACGCGCGGTCGATAATCACCCTGAAGCGATAGGGGATCGCCAGTGTCGCGGCCGAACTGACCAGCAGCGCCGTCAGGGCGATCGCCACCTGTTTCGGATATTTCAGCGCCTCGCGCCAGATCATCCGCAGCGGGCCGAGGTCCTTGGCGGGCTTGACCTCGGGGGGCATGGGGCGGGAACGGCGGGCCATCGAGCGCCGCACCTAGCCGAACAGCACGCCCGCCCACAACCACGACGTTGCGGTGAACGACGAAAGCTTGCCGTTGCCGCATTGCAACATGGCCCCATATAGGCGACATGCATGCCATGATCTTTATGACCGATCGCGCTGCCAAGGGCGCTGCCTGATGCTCTACGATGCGTATGAGCTGCAGAAATCGCTGCTCAACAGCGCCAGCAACTGGGCCTCGATCGGCGCGCAATTGCTCAGCAACCCCTCGTTGCCAATGGGTTACTTCGGCACCGGTCCGATCATGGCGAGCGCGCTGCAGGTGTTCGCCAACTTCTATGAAGAGCGCGGCAAACCGGCGTTCAACATCGCCAGCGTCGAAGTGGGCGGCAAGAAGCGCACGGTCAGCGAATCGGTGGTGTTCGAAAAGCCGTTCGGCGCGCTGCGCCATTTCCGCCGCGCGGGCCTGCCCAAGGATGCCCCCAAGCTGCTGATCGTGGCCCCGATGAGCGGGCACTATGCCACGCTGCTGCGCGGCACCGTGGCGCGGATGGTCGAGAACCAGGAAGTGTGGATCACCGACTGGGCCGACGCCAAGATGGTGCCGCAGTCAGCCGGCCATTTCGATCTGGATGACTATATCGATTACCTGATCGAGGATTTGCAGTTCATCGGCCCCGGCACCCACGTGATCGCGGTGTGCCAGCCGTCGGTTCCGGCGTTTGCCGCGACCGCGGTAATGAGCGCCGAGAACGACCCCTGCCGCCCCGCCTCGCTGACCATGATGGGCGGGCCGATCGACACCCGCGCCAGCCCGACCACGGTCAACGATGTGGCGATGGAGCGGCCGCTGAGCTGGTTCAAAAGCAATGTCATTGCCAGCGTGCCGCTCAATTATCCGGGGGCCGGGCGCAAGGTCTATCCGGGCTTCCTGCAGCTCGCCGGGTTCCTGTCGATGAATATCGAGAGCCACATGCTCAGCCATTACGAGATGTTCAAGCACCTCACGATGGGCGACCAGGAAGAGGCGGATTCGACCAAGCGGTTCTACGACGAGTATCTGTCCGTCTGCGACATGACCGCCGAATTCTACCTCCAGACCATCGAGCACGTGTTCCAGCGCCATACCCTGCCCAAAGGCGAATTCGTCCACCGGGGCAAGCCAATCGATCCCGACGCCATCCGCGATACCGCGCTGCTGGCGATCGAGGGCGAGCGGGATGACATTTCGGGCATCGGCCAGACCAAGGCCGCGCTCGGCCTTGCCGAACATCTGCCCGCCGCGCTCAAGAAGTATCACTTCGCCAAGGATGTCGGCCATTACGGCATCTTCAATGGCAGCAAGTGGCGCACGCAGATTGCGCCGGTGGTCGAAGCGTGGATGCGCGAACACCCGCGCGTCTAGTCAGCCGGTGGGCGGGGCGGGGCTGAACAGCCGACGGAAGATCCTGCGGGCGATCAGCAGCAAGCCAATCGTCAGCGCCAGCAGCACGGCCGCAATCGCCGCCGCTGTGACCGGATGCGCGTAAGCCAGCCACAGCAGCCCGGTTGTGGCGACATCCTCCACACTCGATACAACGATGTTGCTGACGGGTTCGGGGCTGGTGTTGACCACCGCGCGGACGCCCGCCTTGCCGCCATGGGCGAGCAGCGCCCCGCCGCCGCCGAGCAGGAAGGCAATCACCTGCGTTGCGGGGTCAGACGGATCGACAATCGCCAGCGCCAGCATCGCCCCGCCAAGCGGGCGGATCACGGTGTGGACGGCGTCCCATACGCTATCAAGCCAGAGTACCTTGTCGGCAAAGAATTCGCACAGCGCGGCAAAGCCTGCTGCGCCCATGACCCAAGGGTTGGCCAGCACCTGCAGCGTTTCGAGGTGTTCAGGCAGCGGCACGTAGCCGGTTCGCATCGCCAGACCGGTGGCGAGCACGACCAGGTAGAGTCGCCAGCCCGCGAGCAGGCTGACGCTGCCGGCAAGGCCAAGGATCTCGACGATCCCGAGAGCGGGGTGCGCGTCCATTGACCGGGCTTATCCACCCAACTCGGCCCGGCCTGCAAGAACCCATTGTAAACGCAGCCGTTCGGCAGCTGGTTTTGCGCATGGTCAAGTTGCGGGCCCGCTGTAACACAACATCGAGCGACGATGTGAAAATTACACTATCGCGGCCTCATGCGTAATTTTGTGGCGCAAAATCGCGAAACTTGCCAAAACTGTTTCCCGACGGCATGGCAATACCTCGCTATATTTTCGAGGCATCCGTCGGGGTGATTCGCACTTTGCCGCCGGTTTGCCGGTGACGGAGCGAGGTTATCCGACTGGAAACAGGAACCGAGTGTTGAACGATTACCCCGCGCCGCAAGGACTGTACGATCCCCGCAACGAGCATGACTCCTGCGGTGTGGGCTTTATCGCCCATATCAAGGGCGCGAAATCGCACGCGATCGTCAGCCAGGCGCTGGAAATTCTCGCTAACCTCGATCACCGCGGCGCTGTCGGGGCGGACCCCTTGCTGGGTGACGGTGCCGGTATCCTGCTGCAGATTCCCGACACCCTCTATCGCAACTGGGCGGACGGCCAGGGCCTGACCCTGCCGCCGCCGGGCGAATACGCGGTGGCGATGTGCTTCCTGCCGCAGCATGACGAAGCGCGCGAGTTCATCGCCGACCAGTTCGAAAAGTTCGTCACCAAGGAAGGCCAGCAGCTGATCGGCTGGCGCGATGTCCCGACCAACCAGGATGGCCTCGGCAAGGCGGTAATCGCCTCGATGCCGATGATCCGCCAGTGCTTCGTCGGCCGGGGTGACAACTGCGCCGACCAGGATGCGTTCGAACGCAAGCTGATCGTGATCCGCAAGCAGACCCAAAACCCGCTCAAGGCGCTGGCGGAAAAGCACGGGCTGCCGGAAATCACCCAGCTTTACATGCCGAGCTTTTCCAGCCGCACGGTGGTCTACAAGGGCCTGTTGCTGGCGAACCAGGTGGGCAGCTTCTACGAGGACTTGCGCAACAGCGATTGCACCTCGGCGCTGGGTCTGGTGCACCAGCGCTTCAGCACCAATACCTTCCCCAGCTGGAAGCTCGCGCACCCGTACCGGTTCCTCGCCCACAATGGCGAGATCAACACCGTGCGCGGCAACGTCAACTGGATGAACGCGCGCCGTCGGACGATGGAATCGCCGCTGCTCGGGGCCGATCTCGACAAGCTGTGGCCGATCATCCCGCACGGCCAGTCGGATACCGCGTGCCTCGACAATGCGCTCGAGCTGCTGCTGATGGGCGGGTATTCGCTGACCCATGCGATGATGATGTTGATCCCGGAAGCGTGGGCCGGCAACCCGCAGATGGACCCCGAACGGCGCGCGTTTTACGAATACCATGCCGCGCTGATGGAACCGTGGGACGGCCCGGCCGCGGTCGCCTTCACCGACGGCCGCCAGATCGCCGCCACGCTTGACCGCAATGGCCTGCGCCCGGCGCGGTTCTGCGTCACGCGCGACGATATCGTGTGCCTCGCGTCCGAAAGCGGCGTGTTGCCGTTCCGCGAAGAAGACGTGGTCCGCAAGTGGCGGCTGCAGCCAGGCAAGATGCTGCTGATCGACCTCGAACAGGGCCGCATCATCGAGGATGAGGAACTCAAGGCGGAGCTGGCCGCTGCCGCCCCGTATGAGAAGTGGCTCGAGCAGGCGCAATACAAGCTGAAAGAGCTCGAGGCGATCGAGTCCGACCGCGCCGCTGTGCGCGAGGAGCCGGCCACGCTGCTCGATCGTCAGCAGGCGTTTGGCTACACCCAGGAAGACGTCAGCAAATTCCTCGAGCCGATGGCGATCATGGGCGAAGACCCGATCGGCTCGATGGGCACCGACACGCCGATCGCGGTGCTCAGCCGCCGACCGCGCCTGCTGTTCGATTATTTCAAGCAGAACTTCGCCCAGGTCACCAACCCGCCGATCGACCCGATCCGCGAGGAACTGGTGATGAGCCTGACCTCGATGATCGGCCCGCGCCCGAACCTGCTCGGCCATGATGCCGGTACGCACAAGCGGCTCGAAGTCGACCAGCCGATCCTGACCAACCGCGACCTCGAAAAGATCCGCTCGGTCGAAACCTCGCTCGATGGCGCGTTCCGGACCGAAACCATCGACATCACCTGGCAAGCCGATGCCGGCGCCGAGGGCCTGCAGCAGGCGATCAAGGAAATGTGCTGGGCCGCCACCGAAGCGGTGCTGCAGGATCGCAATATCCTGATCCTGTCCGACCGCGGACAGGGCCCCGACCGGATTGCGATGCCGGCCCTGCTGGCCACCGCCGCAGTGCATCACCACCTCGTGCGGCAGGGCCTGCGGATGCAGACCGGCCTGGTGGTGGAAACCGGCGAGGCGCGCGAGGTGCACCACTTCTGCGCGCTGGCGGGCTACGGCGCGGAAGCGATCAACCCGTACCTGGCGTTCGAAACGCTCGAGCAGATCCGGCGCGACAAGGCCCCGGACATGGAGCCGCAGCAGGTCCGCAAGAACTACATCAAGGCGGTCGGCAAGGGCGTGCTCAAGGTAATGTCCAAGATGGGCATCTCGACCTACCAGTCGTACTGCGGGGCGCAGATTTTCGACGCGGTCGGCCTGTCGAGCGCGTTCATCGAAGCCTATTTCACCGGCACCGCGACCACGATCGAGGGCATTGGCCTGGCCGAAGTGGCCGAAGAAGCGGTGCGGCGCCATTCGACCGCCTATGGCGACAACCCGATCTATGCCAAGATGCTCGATGTCGGCGGAATCTACCAATACCGCCTGCGCGGCGAGGAACACGCGTGGACCGCGCATTCGGTCGCCAGCCTGCAGCACGCGGTGCGCGGCAACAACTTTGCCAACTATGCTGAGTTCGCCCGTTCGATGAACGAGCAGTCCGAGCGGCTGCTGACGATCCGCGGGCTGATGCACCTCAAGCCCGCCGACCAGCCGCTCGACATTTCCGAGGTCGAGCCGGCAGCCGATATCGTCAAGCGCTTCGCCACCGGGGCGATGAGCTACGGTTCGATCAGCCGCGAGGCGCATACCACGCTGGCGATCGCGATGAACCGCATCGGCGGCCGCTCCAACACCGGCGAAGGCGGCGAGGAGACCGATCGCTTCACGCCGCTGCCGAATGGCGATTCGATGCGCTCGGCGATCAAGCAGGTCGCCAGCGGGCGGTTCGGCGTGACCACCGAATACCTGGTCAATTCGGACGATATTCAGATCAAGATGGCGCAGGGTGCCAAGCCCGGCGAAGGCGGCCAGCTGCCCGGTCACAAGGTCGACAAGACCATCGGCGCGGTGCGCCATGCCACGCCCGGCGTGGGCCTGATTTCGCCGCCGCCGCACCATGACATCTATTCGATCGAAGACTTGGCGCAACTGATCCACGATCTCAAGAACGTGAACCCGGCGGCGCGCATTTCGGTCAAACTGGTGTCCGAAGTCGGCGTCGGCACGGTCGCCACGGGCGTGTCCAAGGCGCGCGCCGACCATGTGACCATCTCGGGCTATGAAGGCGGCACTGGCGCATCGCCGCTGACCAGCCTGACGCATGCTGGTTCCCCGTGGGAAATCGGCCTCGCCGAAACCCAGCAGACGCTGCTGCTGAACGATCTGCGCAGCCGCATCGCGGTGCAGGTCGATGGCGGCGTGCGCACTGGGCGCGATGTCGCGATTGGCGCGCTGCTGGGCGCGGACGAATTCGGCTTTGCCACCGCCCCGCTGATCGCGGCGGGCTGCATCATGATGCGCAAGTGCCACCTCAACACCTGCCCGGTGGGCGTGGCGACGCAGAACCCGGAACTGCGCAAGCGCTTCACCGGCCAGCCCGAACACGTGATCAACTACTTCTTCTTCGTCGCCGAGGAATTGCGCCAGATCATGGCCGAAATGGGCTTCCGCACGGTCGAAGAGATGATCGGCCGGGTCGACCGGATCGACATGAAGCCGGCGCTGGATCACTGGAAGACCGAAGGCATCGACTTGTCGCGCCTGCTCTACCAGGTGCCGCTGGCCGAAGGCGCCGCGCTGCACCAGACCGAGGTGCAGGACCACGGCCTCGCCGCCGCGCTCGATAACGAACTGATCGCCGCTGCCATGCCGGCCATCGAAGGCGGCGAGACGGTGGTGCTCGAACGCACGGTGCGCAACGTCAACCGCACGGTTGGCGCGATGCTGTCGGGCGAGATTGCCCGCCACCATGGCCACGCCGGGCTCAAGCCCGAACAATTGCGCGTGACCTTCAAGGGCGTGGCGGGGCAGAGCTTCGGCGCCTGGCTGGTCCACGGCGTCACGCTCGACCTGGTCGGCGATGCCAACGATTATGTCGGCAAGGGTCTGTCGGGCGGCCGCGTTATCGTGCGCCAGCCAGCCCATGTCGAACGCGACCCAAGCGACAACATCATCGTTGGCAACACGGTGTTGTACGGCGCGATTGCGGGCGAGGCCTACTTCAACGGCGTCGCGGGCGAACGCTTCGCGGTGCGCAATTCGGGCGCAGTCGCGGTGGTCGAAGGCACCGGTGACCATGGCTGCGAATACATGACCGGCGGGGTCGTCGTGGTGCTCGGCTGCACCGGGCGCAATTTCGCCGCCGGGATGTCGGGCGGCGTGGCCTATGTTTACGACGTGGACGGCGCCTTCCGCGACCGCTGCAACACCTCGATGGTCGACCTGGTGGCGATTTCGCCCGAACCCGACGAAGACGCCAACGATTTTGGGGGCACCGGCCGCCCGCAACAGCGCGCGAGCCACGTTGACGACACCGGCATGGGCGACATGCTGCGCCATGACGCCGAACGGCTGCGGATCCTGGTCGAACGGCACAAACTGCACACCGGCTCCAAGCGGGCGGCCGCCTTGCTCGACGATTGGGACAATGCCCTCGGCCGGTTCGTGAAGGTCATGCCGCGCGATTACGCGCACGCGCTCAAGCTGCTCGAAGCCGAGCGCGACGAAGCCGCCACGGTCGCGGCGGAATAAGGGTCAGGACGATGGGCAAGGACACCGGCTTCCTCGAGATCGAGCGGCAGGATCGCACGTATGCCGATCCCAAGGAACGCATCGCGCACTATCGCGAGTTCACCGTCCCGCACAGCGAGAACGGGCTGCAGAACCAGGCCGCACGGTGCATGGATTGCGGCATCCCGTACTGCCACAACGGGTGCCCGGTGAACAACATGATCCCGGACTGGAACCACCTGGTCTACGAAGGCGACTGGCGCGAGGCGCTGGATAACCTGCATTCGACCAACAACTTCCCCGAATTCACCGGCCGGGTCTGCCCCGCGCCGTGCGAAGCCAGTTGCACGCTCAACATCATCGATGCGCCGGTAACGATCAAATCGATCGAATGCGCGATTGCCGATCGCGGGTGGAACGAAGGCTGGATCGTCCCCCAGCCGCCCGAAAGCAAGACCGGCAAGAGCGTGGCGGTGGTCGGCTCCGGCCCGGCAGGCCTTGCCTGCGCCCAGCAGCTTGCCCGCGCCGGCCATTCGGTCACCGTGTTCGAGAAGTCGGACCGGGTCGGCGGTTTGCTCCGCTACGGCATCCCCGACTTCAAGATGGAGAAGCACCTGATCAACCGCCGCGCGGTGCAGATGGAAGCCGAAGGGGTGACCTTCAAAACCAGCACCGAAGTGGGCGTCGATGTCTCGCTCAAGAGCCTGAAGGAAAACTTCGACGCGATCGTGCTGGCGGGCGGGGCGGAAGACCCCCGGCAGTTGCAGATTCCGGGCGCCGAATTGCCTGGCGTGCGGCTGGCGATGGAATTCCTCACCCAGCAGAACAAGCGCGTGGCCGGCGATGACGAAACCCGCGCCGCGCCGCGCGGCACGCTCAGCGCCAAGGGCAAGGACGTCATCGTGATCGGCGGCGGCGATACCGGCTCTGACTGCGTCGGCACCTCGAATCGCCAGGGCGCGAAAAGCGTCACCCAGATCGAGATAATGCCCAAGCCGCCACTGGCGGAAGACAAGGCGCTGACCTGGCCCGACTGGCCGATGAAGTTGCGCACCTCCTCCAGCCACGAAGAAGGCGTCGACCGCGACTGGGCGGTGCTGACCAAGCAGGTGATGGGTGAAGACGGCCAGGTTACCGGGCTCAAATGCGTGCGCGCGGACTGGGCGGGCGGCAAGCTTGAAGAACTGCCCGGCAGCGAGTTCGTGATCCCGGCGGACCTGATCCTGCTGGCGATGGGCTTCATCGGCTCGCGCAAGACCGGCATGATCGACCAGGCGGGCGTGGTCCTGACCGATCGCGGCAATGTCGAGGCCGACACGAATGCCTATGCCACCAGCGAAGACATGGTGTTTGCCTGCGGCGACATGCGCCGCGGCCAGTCGCTGATCGTGTGGGCCATCCGCGAAGGTCGCCAGTGCGCGCGTTCGGTTGATGAAAGCCTGATGGGCGCGAGCGAACTGCCGCGCTGAAGCGGCGCGGCTAGCGGGAAACGATCCCGCGCAGCGCCTCGAAGCATTCGCCGTCAACCGCCGTGCCGACTTCGCTTTCGATAATCCCGAGCGCCTTTTCCTGCGACATCGCCCCGCGATAGGGGCGGTCCGCAGTCAACGCGTCGTAGAAATCGCAAGTCGTGATGATCCGCGTTTCGCGGGCAATGCGGGCATCTTCCAGCCCCAGCGGGTAGCCCTTGCCGTCAAGCCGTTCGTGGTGAGCCGCCGCGAGCGGGGCAAGATCCGCCATCGGGCTGATGCGCGACAGGATCGCGCGGGTGTGCGCGGCGTGGCCGCGCATCACAACCCATTCGGCGTCGTCGAGCTTGCCGGGTTTGTCGAGAATGGTGTTCGAGACCCCGAGCTTGCCGACATCGTGCAGCGCCGCCGCACGGCGCAGTTCCCTGAGCCGCACCGGGTTGATCTCGAAATGCTCGCCCAGCGCCTGGGTGAAGCCCGCAACGCGTTCCGAATGCCCGGCGGTAAACGGGCTCTTGGCGTCGATCACCTTGCCGAACGCGGCGGTGACGGCGTCGAGGAAATCGTCGTCGACCAGGCGCGTGTCCGGCGGAGCCATGGCAGTCACGATGGTTTCGAGCAGCGGTGAGGCGAGGTCGCGCCAGAAACGATCGTCATGCCGCAGGGCGACGAACACCGCGGCCAGTTCCGGATCGAACCAGGTGCCCGCCCGGCGCGCGACTTCGAACAGCGCCGCATCGCGCCCGCCGGCCTGCAGGAATACGTCTGCCACTTGCGCCAGCAGCGCCAGTCGCGAGGGCAGCGGGATGGCATCGCCGCGCTGGTGCGCGGGCCGCCCGCCGCCGTCCCAGTGTTCGTCGAGGTGGTAGATGCCCGCACAAACCCCCTCGGCAAATCCGAGCTCGCGGGCGATATCGGAGCCGCGCGTGCAGCGGGTCTGGATCATTTCCTGCGCGATCGCGTCGCCGTTGCGCAGGATGTGGGTGATGGCCGCGACGCGCTGGCGCAGCGGGGCCCCGGCAGCGGTCCGGTCGAAGACGAAGCGCAGCGTCGCTGGCAGGCCCGGTGCGATCGTCTTGTACGCGTGCTTGAAGCTCAGGTCGTCGGCGGCGTAGAGCTCGTGCAGCCGCGCGGCGTTGCTGCTGCAGCCCAGGTCCTTGAGCATCGCGGCATAATAGATCGCGGCAAATCCCAAACCGGCAATGCCCAGCGTCTGCGCGATGCGCGAGGCGATGTAGCAGGCCCGCAGCGAATGGCCCGCCGGCTGGCCTTCGGTGAGGTCGAGCGCATAGGTGAACGCGCCGACCAGGTCGGCCACCGGAAGCGACGATTCGCGTTTCAGGATGAGCGGTTCGTGGCGCATCGCCCACTTATCCGTTCAATTACTTAGTTACCCGCTTGGAAAGGAGGTTAACTTTTTGAGCGGGCGCCGAAAAATCAGCGTCCTTCAAGGCCCGCGATGGCGCGATCGAGCAGTTCCAGCAACACAGTCATGTCGCGCAGACCCAAAGCATCGCGCAGCGGCTTTTCCTCCTGCGAAACGGCGGCAAACAGGGCCTGCATGGCGCTTGCTCCGGCCCCGGTGATGGTCAGACCATAGCGCCTGCGATCCGCCGCTGAACGATCCCGCGAAATCAGTTCGCGCTGTTCGAGCTGGTCGACGATACCGACGAGCGCAGACTTGTTGAGCCCGGCGCGCCGGGCGAGCGCGGTTTGCGAACTGCCCGGGTTGGCGGCGACCAGCGAGAGCACGGTGAGCGAACCCGTGGGTAGCCCATGCGGTGCCGAAACCGCGATCGAGCGCGCGGCCAGCGCATTGCGCAACAAGCGCACGCGCGGGCCGACCGAGCTTGCCAGCACGCCCCAGTCGAGTTCGCCCCGCGCCGGTCCGGTCGATTTCGCCATCACCGCTCGCTCGCACTGGCGCAGCGGCTTTGCAACAGTTGATCGGATAAACTATTCTGCCGCCAGGAGAGTCCCTCGCGATGAACGTCAATCCGCTGCATCCGCTGTTCGCGGCCGAACTGGTCGGCGCCGACCTGAGTGTCGAACCATCGGCCGAACTGGTTGAGGCTGTCGAGCAGGCGATGGCGCGCTACGGGGTGCTGGTAATCCGCGATGCCGCGATCACCGACGCGCAGCACAAGCGTTTCAGCCGCGCCTTCGGCCCGCTCGAAGTGCCCAGCCGGATACCCGGCGCGGCGCGGCCGCAAGGCAGGCGGGTGATGGATCTCGGGCTGTTCTATGCCGGCAACCTCGACACGGACGGGGAGATTATTCCCTACGGCTCCGAAGGCTCCAAGCTGGCACAAGGGGCGGAGCGATTTCACACCGACAGCTCGTTCCACACCATGCCGACCAAGTGGTCGTTGCTGCTGGGGCACGAAACCCCGCCGCCCAGCGCCGGGGGCGATACCTGGTTCGTCGATGCCCGCGCCGCCCATGATGACTTGCCGCCTGACACCAAGGCGCGGATCGAGGGCCTGGTCGGCCAGCACGACTTCTGGGAAGGACGCAAGCGGGCCGGACTGAAAGGTGAAATCAGGCCCGAAATGCGCAAGATCATCCCGTTTCCGCCGGTCGTCCACCCGCTGGTGCGCACGATGCCCTATGGCCGCAAGGCGCTCTACGTGGGCGGGCACTGCATCGGCATCGAAGGCATGGATGATGCGGAAGGGGCCGCGCTGGTGGACGAACTCTACGCCCACGCGACGCAGGACAAGTACGTCTTCCGCCACCAGTGGCGCCAGCACGACCTAGTGATCTGGGACAACCGCTGCACGATGCACGCCGCCACGCCGCTGCTGAGCAACCAATACCGCCGCGATATGCGGCGCACGACGATCAACGAAAGCGGGCCGGAGACGTCGGCCTATGAATGGATGGGGCTTGGTGCCTAGCGGCAAGGCCTACCAGTCGATCGCGCCGCGTCCGTTGGCCTCCAGGAAGGCATTGGCCTGGCTGAACGGCTTCGATCCAAAGAACCCTGAATAAGCCGACAGCGGGCTGGGGTGCGGTGAGGTCAGCACCAGGTGTCGCGTGTTGTGCGCCAGTTCGGGTACGTTGATCCCCTTCTTGCGGGCATGATTGCCCCACAAAATGAACACGCTCGGCACCTCGCGCGCGGCCACCGCGGCCACGGCGGCAGCGGTGATCGCCTCCCAGCCCTTGCCCGAATGGCTCCCCGCCAAACCCGATTCGACCGTCAGCGCATTGTTGAGCAACAGCACTCCCTGGCGGGCCCAAGGCTCGAGATTGCCGCTCGCCCGGCGCGCCACGCCAAGATCGCTCTCCAGCTCCTTGTAGATATTGGCCAGCGACGGCGGAATCTTCACGCCTTCGGGGACCGAGAACGAAAGGCCGTGCGCCTGACCCGGCCCGTGATACGGGTCCTGCCCCAGGATCACGACCTTGACCGCGCCCAGCGGGGTTAGCTCGAAAGCCCGCAACCGCTCCCCGCGCGGGGGAAAGACTAGCTTGCCGGCGTCTTCCTCCTGCCGCAGCCAGCCGCCGAGCTGGCGCGCGGCGCGGGTTTCGAGCGCGGGTGCCAGCGCCGCCTGCCAGCTTTCGGGGACCGGTTCGGACATTGCGGCGAAACTAGGCCGCGCGTCCAACCCTCGCCAGCGCCTCTTTCCCTCTATCCCCAATGGCCCTAAGGCTCACCGCACATGGCCGTACATTTTCACGAAGAAGACTTGCCCGAAGGCGTGCTCGCGCCGGGGCCGATCGCTGTCGACACCGAGACCATGGGCCTCGTCACCGCGCGTGACCGCCTGTGCGTGGTCCAGATAAGCGACGGGCAGGGTGACGAACACCTGGTTCGCTTCAAGGTGGGCAGCCCTTACGATGCGCCCAATCTCAAGGCGGTGCTGGCCGATCCGGCGCGGGTCAAGCTGTACCATTTCGCGCGTTTCGATCTGGCGGCCATCGAACACTACCTCGGCGTGGTCGCCGCGCCGGTGTTCTGCACCAAGATCGCCAGCAAGCTGACGCGCACTTACACCGATCGGCACGGGCTCAAGAACCTGGTCAACGACCTACTGGGAGAAGATATCTCCAAGCAACAGCAGTCGAGCGACTGGGGGGCGCCCAACCTGAACGATGCGCAGCGCGACTATGCGGCATCGGACGTCCGCTTCCTGCACCGGCTGGTCGAGGTATTCGAAGTCCGCCTGTCGCGCGAAGGGCGCCGCGAGATCGCCCAGGCCTGTTTCGATTTCCTGCCGACCCGCGCACGCCTCGATCTGGCTGGCTGGGCCGATCGGGACATTTTCACCCACGACTAGCCGCATATCCGGCGGCACGAGCGCAAGCGATGAGCGAGCAAGCAGACGATATCCGCAAACGGCGCCGGGCCTTTGCCGCTCCGGGAAGCTCGCTCGACAAGACGGTGCGGCTGATGGCAATTGTCCTCCCGGCGCTGGTCGGTGCGATGCTCGCCGCGATGCTCATTTCGCCGCTCAAGCCGCGCGGCGAGGTCAGCTTCCTGCTTGATCGCAACAAGGTCGCCATCGCCGAAGACCGGCTGCGCGTGGACGAAGCGCTCTATCGCGGGCAGGATAACAAGGGACGCGAATTCTCCCTTTCCGCGGGCAATGCCGTACAGGCAAGCGCCAGTGTGCCGGTCGTGCAGCTGTCGGACCTCACCGCCCGGATGCAGCTCAGCGGCGGGCCGGCGGTGCTCAGCGCCCCGGCAGGAAGCTACAATATCGACCAGCAACTTGTGGCAATCGATGGCGCGGTCCGCTTCGCTGCCGCCGATGGTTATCGCATGTCGGTTAGCGGGGTCTCGCTCGACTTGCCCAACCGGCAGCTGACGGGCGCCGGCGGGGTCGAGGGCGCGGTGCCTGCGGGGACGTTTTCGGCCGACAGCATTCATGCCGACCTCGACGCGCGCACGGTGACGCTGGCCGGGCACGCTCGCCTGAGAATGACGCCGGGAAGGTTGCGGATGCCATGACCAAGCCTTTCCATGCCGCCGTCGCCCGCTTAAGGAAAACAACGATGGATGCTCAACCCGCCCGTTCGCTTTGCCGCATTGCCGCCCGCTCGTTTGCCGCGGCCTTCGTGGCGGGTTCGATTGCGGCGCTCGGTTTCAGTTCCTGGGCTTCGGCGCAGGCGATTGCCGGGTTCAATTCCAACCAGCCGGTCAGCTATGCGGCCGACCGGATCGAGTTGCAGGATCGCCAGAAGCGGGTCGTGCTGTCGGGCAACGTGGTCATCAACCAGGGCGATTTACGGCTGACCGCCGGGCGCACTACGGTGGCCTATACCGACAATGGGTCGCTCAAGATCCAGCGGATCGATGCCACTGGCGGGGTCACCGTTGCACGCGGCAGCGAGCGGGCACAGGGTTCGGCCGGGGTATATGACTTCAACCGCCGGGTGATCATCCTGTCGGGCGGCGTGGCGCTGCGGCGCGGATCCGACACGCTCAATGGCGGGCGGCTGGTCATCGACCTCAACACCGGCCTTTCGAGCGTCGATGGCGGCGGCGGGGGGACCACCAATCCGGCCACTGGCACGACCAGCCATGGCCGCGTCACCGGCACTTTCAGCGTTCCGGGCGGCGGGTAGGCGCGTGGCGGCGGGGGGCAAGGCCGGCGCTGAACTGGGCGGTACTGGCCCGCTGGCCGGCCTCCACATTGCCCTGCTCGTGCCATGGGCCTCGCGCCTTGGTGGCGGCGTTGCCAGCGTCGTCCAGCTCCAGGCGCAGCTCATCCGGCGGGCCGGGGGGCAAGTAACCGTCCTCACGCTGGCAGACCAACATACCGACGAAGACCGCGGCCTGCTGGACGGCGTGCCGTTGGAGGCGGTCCGCATGTCCGGCCCCGGTTTCGTGCGTTACGGGCCCGACCTGATCGAGCGCCTGCTCGCAACGGGTGCCGACTTGCTGCACTTGCATGGCATCTGGCTCTATCCCTCGCGCGCTGCCACGGCGTGGGCGCGGCGCACCGGCAAACCATATGTGATCTCGCCCCACGGCATGCTCGATCCATGGATTACCGCGCGCGGGCGCTGGAAGAAGGCGCTCGCCCGCCGGTTCTACGAGCGCCCGAGCTGGCGGCGCGCCGATGCCTTTCACGCCCTCACGCGCAATGAAGCGGCCGATATCGCGCGCGAGGCAGGCGCCGGCCGCGTCCTGACCATTCCCAACGCCGGACCGCCGGCGGTGGCATCGGCAGCGGCCAATCGGGCGCCAAAGGTCCTCTATCTCGGGCGCATCCACCCCAAGAAGAACCTGGGCGAACTGATCGACGGCTGGGCTGAGGCTTCGCTGCCCGAAGGATCCGAACTGGTTATCGCCGGTTGGGGCGATCCCGCCGACAGGGCCGCCTTCGATGTGCAGATGCGCGAGGCTCCGGCGTCAGTGAAGTTCGTCGGTCCGGCGCACGGCGAAGCCAAGCGCAAGTTGCTCGAAGAGGCCCGTTTCGTCATCCTGCCGTCGCACAGCGAAGGGTTGCCGATGACGATTCTTGAAGCCTGGGCCGCCGGGACCCCCACGATTATGACCCAGGCTTGCCATTTGCCCGAAGGGTTTGCCGCCGGCGCGGCGATTGAATGCCGGGTCGATTCGCATTCGATCGAAGGGGCCCTGGAACAGGCACTGCGGATGGACGAGCCGCATTGGCGCGCGATGTCCGACGCAGCGCTGAGTCTCGCTCGTGGCGAATTCTCGGCCGACACGGTGTCGCTCCAGTGGTGCGACGCTTATCGTTCACTGGCAGCGGGGCCAGACGCATGAGCGGCCCTGCGGACGCTTACCGCCCACCGTTTGAGATCAGCGTATTCTCCAGCTGCCAACAAGCTCGAGCGGGCGCTGTGGGCCGTCACATGGCTGCTGCTGGCGCGTTTTACCCCGCCGCAGTTCTATCCCTGGCGCGGCTGGCTGTTGCGACTGTTCGGCGCCAAGGTCGGCGCGCGCGCCAAGGTCTACAGCAGCGTGAGGATCTGGCTGCCGCGCAATCTTGATCTGGGCGCGTTCGCCTGCGCCAGCACGCATTCGATGTCGGCCCCGACTTTTCCGCTCTCGATCAGGCCGGTAACGGTAGGGCGCGGGTGCTGGGTCGCGGCAGAAGCCTTTGTCGGCCCGGGTCTGACCATAGCGGATGGCGCCGTGCTCGGCGCGCGCGGGGCACTGTTCGAAGATGCCAAGGCGATGGGTGTCTATCGCGGCAATCCGGCGGCATACTTGCGCCAGCGCCGCTTTGCCGACCCTGCCGGGGACGCGCAGTCCTAGCGAACTCGTTCAACGTTCAGGTCATCAATTTCCACGGGTTGGGGAGATGGCCGCACCCACAGCCCCAGCAGCAGGTTGGCACAAACCGGGACCGTCAGGACTTGTCCGCCCGCACCCAGATCGCCGTTGGAGAGGCTCGGCTGGACCGGGTTGCGCTTGCAGCCAAGCGAAGCGGATACCCGCCCCGGCGCGACTTTCGCCACTACCCGGTACGAACCCGGTTCCAGCGCCACGGCCTGGATCAGCACCAACTGGGTTAGCGGAGAATTGTTCTGCAATTGCACCGCATGATTTCCGCCACCCTTGTCTACGGAGCGGATCGAGACATCGCCGGAAGGTTGCTGCCGCCAGTCGAACGGCGACGCGTTCGACGCATCGACGTGTTCAAAACTGCCGTCGGAAAGCCCGTTTGTTGCAGTAGCGCCGGGGCAATGCGCGACCCACACCCGTTCGGCCTGACGGCGGGCACCAACATCGACCGCCGTGCGCACGAACGGGCTTACGGCATCGCAACCCAGCATGGTTCCGGCCTGGCCGAGTTCCACCAGGACTTCGGACCGCCGATCGAGCAGGGCCGGCTCACCCGTGCCAATATTCATATAGTCTTTCAGCCACAACGGACGTTCCGCCATCCGGTGGATCAGGGCGGTGCGGCCCGCCGCCGTGCTTTCAAGCGGGGCCAGGACTTGTTCTGCCCCGGCCATGCCCTTGCGCGTGCGCAGCAAGGCATCCACCCGGTCGACGGCCCGCGGCATGTCGCCCGAACGAAACGCAGACTGGTACCAGTAGAGCTGGGTTGCCGCCTCGCGCCAACCGAAGCGCGCCGCGACGCGGAACGCCTGGTCGGCTTCGGCTGCGTGGCCCCCGAGCAGGTAGGCCTCGCCGAGAACCGAAGTGGACGCCGGATTGATCGGGTCCGTCGTTACCCCGCGCCTGGCGTAAGCGATCGCCGCTGCCGGATTGCCCTGGACAATCGCCAGCTGCGCCGATGATCGGGCCGACTGGGCCTGCAGCGGATTCGGAATCATCCGGCCGAGAGCGGGTGACGCGACGCTCAAGCGATCGAGGCCACTGGCCATGACCAGCCCGGCGAACACTAAAAGGGCGCCCGTGCCAGCCAGCCGGCCGGTCAGCGCCGCCGCCGGCCTTGGCATCAGGCCTCGGCCACCGGTGCGCTTTCGTAACGGTAATACTCATAACCGTAGTACGAATAGGAGTTGCCGGCCTGCTTCGGGTTGAACTTGGTCAGCACGACGCCGAGAAGGACCGGATCGGAACCACGCAGGCGGCGCAAGGCGTTCTTGAGCTGTCCGGCGCGCCCGCGATCGGCTTCGACCACCAGCACCACGCCATCCGCCAGCGCCGCCAGTTCGGTCGAATCGGCCAGGCCTAGTGTCGGGGCGCTGTCGATGACCACCAGGTCGAACATCTGATCCAGCTCTTCGAGCACGCTGGCCATGCGCGGCGATGAAAGCAGTTCGGCCGGGCTCGGCGGGATTGGCCCCGCGGTCATCAGCGAAAGACCGTCAAATTCGGATGGCCGGATGGCCCGCGCCAGATCGCTTTCGCCCACCAGGACTGAGGACAAGCCGTTGGTGTTGGCGATGCCCATGGTCTTGTGGACCGACGGGCGCCGCAAATCGGCGTCCATCAGCAGCACGCGCTTGCCAACCCGGGCGAAACCGCGCGCAATCGCAAAGCTGGTCGTGGTCTTGCCTTCGGCCGCCTGGGCGCTGGTAACCAGCAGGATGCCGGGCAAGCCGTTGCGGGTTGAATAGAGCAGCGACGTTCGCAGCGCGTTGTAACTTTCCGACAGGACCGATTTCGGGTCCGCCAACTCCTCGCACGGTTCGTCCGTCTCCGCGCGCGGGATGACCCCGAGCAACGGAAGGCCGACTTTAGCCTCGACATCTTCGGGCAGGCGGATGCGGTCGTCGATCTGGTCGCGCAGGAACACCAGGCCGCCGGCAAAGGTCATCCCCAGCAGCAAGGCGAGGGCGAGGTTCTTGCGCAGGCTTGGTGCCGAAGGGCTGGTCGGGACTTGCGCCTGGTCGACCACCGCAATGTTGCTGGCAGTGATGCCGGATGCGGCGTTGAGTTCGCGGTAACGCTGCAGCAATCCGTCATACAGCGAGCGGTTGGTGTCGGCCTCGCGGGCAAGCGTGTTGTAGCGGACCGAACGATCCTGTTCTGCCAGCGTGGCGCCCTGCAAGGTGCCGACTTGCGAGCGCAACCGCTGCTCAGCGGCGGCGGCAGAGACATACTGCGCGCGAACCGAATTGCGCGCTTCATTGGCCGCCCGGTTGAGGCTGGTTTCTACCGCTGACAGTTCCGCCTGAATCGCCTGGACCGTGGGATGATCGGGCAGGTAACGCTCGCGCGCCGTGTCCAGCCGCGACTGGATTTCCGCGCGGCGCGACATCAGGCCCTGCACGGTGGGACTGCTAAGCACCGTTTGCGAAGAAAACAGGGGCTGGGCCCGTTCTGCATTCCAGTGCGCCTCGGCGGTAATGCGTTCGGCCTGGGCGGCATTGGCCGACTGGTTGAGTTGGTTCAGGCTGGCCGCGGTGATGCTGCCGGCTGACTGGACATCCTCGTTGCTGGCATCGCGGGTGCGGATCAGGCCCGCCTGGCGGGCGTAAGCGTTGAGTTCGCGTTCCGAGGATTCGAGCCGGGCGCGCGTTTCTTCCAGCTGTTGCGACACAAATCCGCGCGCATAGGAGGATCGATCGAATTTGCGCTGCAAACTCGCCTGGATGAATTCTGCAGCATAGGCATTGGCAACATCGGCAGAAATTTGCGGATCGGTGCTGGTGAAGGTCACAGTGGCGATGCGGGTCGAACGCGGCAACGTGACGTTGAAGTAGCCACGCACCAGGCCAATCGCCGTATTGCGCCGTGTCGCATCGGAATCCATGCCAGCGGGATCGGGCAACTGCATGGCCGCGAAGAACCGTTCGCTGGAGGCGAGATTGAGCCGCTGGACGACCCGTTCTGCCAGCGAGCGGCTCTTGAGGATTTCGAGCTGCGTGTTGAGGAACAGGTCAGTGTCCCAGCTCGACGAAGTATCGGTCTCCTTCTGCAGGTCTTCGCCCAGTACCTTTTCCGTCTGATCGTTGATTTCGATCGTTGCGTTGGCCGTGTACCTTGGCGTCTGCAGCATGGTGTAGGCAATGGCCCCAGCGATCACCACGATCATAATCGCGGCAATCAGCACCATGTTGCGGCGGAACAGCACCAGGGCGTGCCGCATCAGCGGCCCCAGGCCGCCTTCGGAACTGAGGTCGACCGGCTTTACAATGGTCGCTTGAGGCTGGGCGGTGGTGGTGGCGTCCAAGTCAATCTCGCTCGATGCTAATTGCTGGTGGAAGTGTTGTTGCGATTGCCGGAAGTTCCCAGCGTCACGAAGGCGCCGAACAGCGGAGCCGCCTGGAGAATGTCGCGATAGATACCGCGGATCGACGAAAAGCCGACTACCACGATATCGCCCGGCACCAGTTGCGGATCGGGCATGCGGCCGGCGCGGACTTCGGTCAAGTCGAAGCGCCCGCCCATCCGCGTGCCGTCAATGGTGCGAAATACGAGCACCTCGTTCAGCTTGGCATCGACCGAAGGGCTGCCGGCCAGCGCCATGGCGCTGAGCAGCGAATAACCCGGCTGGATTTCGTAGACGCCGGGACGCTGCACCTGGCCTTCGACCGACACGGTGCGCGGCCGGGCCAGCTTGAGGACCACGGTCGCCTGCGGATTGCGCAAGTATCGCCGGCCGTAAGCCTGCTCGATTTCGCGCGAAAGCTGGGTCGACGACAGGCCCGCCGCCTGCAATTCGCCGATCAGCGGAAGGGTGATCATGCCCGCCTCGTCGACCTGCAGCTCGTCCTTGCTCAGGTCCTTTTCCTGGAACACATCCACCGACAGTTTGTCGCCCGCGCGCAACAGGTAGGCGCCGGCCGGTGCCGGGACTTGAGACGCGCCGATCGACTCGTAAGCGGCAGGTCCAACCGGGAGGTCGGAATGGAGCGCCGGCTGGCAGCCCGCCAGTGCCAAGGCACCGATCACAGCTGCGCACAGGCGCTTTGTCAGATACGTCAAGCTCGATCCCCAATTCATGCGATAGAACCGTTGGTGACCGCGTCATTTGTGACGCGCACCCTAGGGGTTGCAACCAGCAATCCGGCACCCGTCCCAATAAGACATGCCAATGCCATGGAACGCAGTGGATAATCAACGAACGAATGCGCTGCGGCGATTGCCAGAATTGTCAGGCCGCACGCGGTCATGTGGCGATCTTCCGGGCGATCGCGCCAGGTGCGCCACGCCAGGCGCACGAGCAGGGTGGCAATTGCAGCCAGGAAAACGAGTCCGACAACGCCCGCTTCGAGCGTCAGCTCAAGATAATCGTTGTGCACGCGATTGGGCAGCAGGGCGTCGAGAATCTCCAGGCGCTCGGCCGCAATCAGCGCGGATTGAACCCCGCCCATGCCGATTCCAAACGGCCAGGCGCGCGCCATCGCGAACCATGCGTCGGTCCACAACTCGATGCGGAAGTCATGCGTCAGTGAGAATCGGCCCGCCACGCCGGCCAGAACCGAATTCCCGGCCATCAAACCGGCCATGATCAACAGGCCGACACCCAGTGCGGTCACCGGGACCAGCAGCAGCCAGCGCGGTTGGGCTTTGAGGGCCGGGCGCAAGATTATCCAGATTCCGAGCAAGGCGAGAGGGGCAAGTGCGATGCCGGTGCGCGACCGGGTAAGGACCGTGGCCAGGATCAGCAAAACGAGCACGCTGGCGAGCACCAGCCCGGGTGCGCGGCTGCCGGGCATGAACACCAGGCCGCGAATCGTACCCGGCTGGCGCGCCTGGGCCAGCGATGGCGCAAGGAACGCGGCCGTGGCGGCAGCGCCAATCAGCAGGACATCGGCCGTGGCGTTCCGGTTGGCCTGGAAACCGGTCACGACCCCGGGATGGAACTGGTCGTAGAGATTGAAACCCTGTTCACCGAGTGACAGCTGCATCGCACCGACCAGGGCCGAAACCAGCGCCATCAGGGCGATGACTCCGAGGATCCATGACCGGCCGCGCGAACCGAGTGACGCGCTGGCGACAAATGCAAACAGCGCCGGGACTATTGCCAGCACCGATGCGACTGTCTGGGTTGGGGCGTGCGACAGCGGCTGCCAGCTACCCTGGCGGCCGACAAGCGCTAGCGCGGCGACGCGATCCTCGTTCCCCGGGATCGACGTCCAGATCCCGGCCGGCAGCGGGATCAGCTGCAAAAGCGGGAGCGCAAGGATCAGCGCGCACACGATCCAGACGCTGGCGGGGCGCGAAAAGGGGACGACATCGACGCTGAGCGGCGTCCACAGCCACGCTGCGGCGGCGACGACAAAGATCAGTTGGAGCAAGAATTCGGTGCCAGGGTTCGGGCTTCCGCCGCCCCCCAGGACGACCGCACAGGCCAGGAAACTTGCTGCGATGATCGTATGCCGCGCCGGACCTTTGCCCTCGCGCGATTTCATCCCTCGAGTTCCCTTTCAAATCCGCGCGGCAAAAATAAAGGCCCGCGTTTTACGGCGAGCCTTTGGTACTTCAGAAACGTCAGGCTTGCGCCGATTCGGGTCAGCCCGGGCTCTTGCTTCCGGTGGAAGCGGCAATCGCGGCGGCAACGGCGGCGAAAATGAGCAGGATGACCCAGATCGGCAACCCACGACCATTGGCTTCAGCCTCGTCGACGGGCGTGCCGATACGATCGGCCGGAGCAACCTGTGCGCCGGCTTGCGGCAGCGACTCATACGAGCGCGTTGCGGCGGCGGCAGGCTGTGCCAAGGCAAGGCCGGAAGCAGCAACAGTGGCCAAAAGGGTCTTCATGTTCATCTGCTCTACTCCGGAACCGACTCAGCGGGTAATTTCGATTAATGGGTAGTTATCCTTAGTCGGGGGTCGTCGCAAGGGTTATTCCGCACTGCAGCAAAATAAACCGCACGTGCAACATCCCGAACATAACCAAACATTCCAACTGCCCTTGGCCATGCGCTTGATTCCACCGCAAGCTTTCGAAACTTGCCCGCCTGTGCCATGGGCGCCAGCGAACGGGGATCACGCGAATTTTCCATGAATGAAATGCTCAAGATCAGCCTGCCTGACGGTACAGTGCGCGAAATGCCGGTCGGTTCCACGCCCGCGGATCTCGCGCTCGCGATCGGTCCCGGCTTGGCCAAGGCCGCGCTGGCCGCGCGAGTCGATGGCGAACTGCGCGACCTTGGCCGCCGGTTGGATGGCGATTCGTCGGTGGCGCTGGTAACCGGGCGCGACGAAGCCGATGCGCTGGAACTGGCGCGGCACGATTATGCCCACGTCCTGGCCGAAGCCGTGCAAACGCTGTGGTCCGACACCCAGATAACTTTCGGCCCGTCGACCGACGATGGCTTCTATTACGATTTTGCCCCCGGCGCGCGCGGACCGTTCGGCGAAGAAGACCTGCCGGTCATCGAAGCCAAGATGCGCGAGATCATCGCCGCCGACAAACCGCTCACCCGCGAAGAGTGGACGCGCGATCAGTTGCTCGCCTGGTTCGAGCAGCGCGGCGAGCGGTTCAAGGCCGAATGGGCGGCAGAGTTGCCGGAGGGCGAGGCGCTGACCGTCTATCGTTCGGGCGGCGACTGGCTCGACATGTGCCGCGGCCCGCACCTCGCCAGCACCGGCAAGCTCGATCCGCAAGCCTTCAAGCTGACCCGTGTGGCCGGAGCCTATTGGCGCGGCGACCAGAAGAACGCGATGCTCAGCCGCATCTACGGCACCGGCTGGCTGAACAAGAAGCAGCTCGATGCGCACATGCTGCGGCTGGAAGAAGCCGCCAAGCGCGATCACCGCAAGCTCGGTCGCGAGATGGATCTGTTCCACTTGCAGGAAGAAGCCCACGGCAGCGTGTTCTGGCACCCAAACGGCTACATGATCTGGCGCGAGCTGGAGGCTTACATGCGCCGCGCGATCGACGGCGGCGGCTACCAGGAGGTCAAGACCCCGCAACTGATGGACGCGCGCCAGTGGGAGAAATCCGGCCACTGGGGCAAGTACCGCGAAAACATGTTCGTGGTGCCTGACGAAGTGCCCAGTGTTGACGATGAGGGTCCGGTGTTGACCGGCCAGGCCGACCTGATGGCGCTCAAGCCGATGAACTGCCCGGCCCACGTGCTGATCTTCAAGCAGGGCATCACCAGCTACCGCGACTTGCCGCTGCGCATCTACGAGAATGGCTGTTGCCACCGCAACGAACCGCACGGGGCGCTGCATGGCCTGATGCGCGTGCGCCAGTTCACGCAGGACGATGCGCACATCTTCTGCACCGAAGACCAGATTGTCGATGAAGTGCGCAAGTTCTGCGAGCTGGCCGACCGGGTCTACAAGGAAGTGGGCTTCGAAAAGTACGCTATCAAGCTGGCGTTGCGGCCCGACCAGCGGTTCGGCTCCGACGCGGACTGGGACAAGGCGGAGAACGAGCTGCGCGATGCCGTGCAGCGCGCGGGCATGGCGACCGAGGAATTCGGCTGGGAAGAACTGCCCGGTGAAGGCGCGTTCTATGCGCCCAAGCTCGAATGGCACCTGACCGATGCAATCGGCCGCACCTGGCAGGTTGGCACGATCCAGTCAGACCGGGTCCTGCCCGAACGGCTGGACGCGCATTACATCGGCGAGGACGGCGAGAAGCATCGTCCGGTCATGCTCCACCGGGCCATTTTCGGTTCCTACGAACGCTTCATCGGCATCCTGATCGAACATTATGCCGGCAAGCTGCCGCTGTGGCTGGCGCCAGTGCAGGCGGTGGTGGCGACGATCGTGTCCGATGCCGATGAGTACGCGAACGAAGTGCTCGCCAAGCTGCGCGCCGCGGGCTTGCGGGCCGAAGCGGATCTGCGCAACGAGAAGATCAACTACAAGGTGCGCGAACACTCGGTAGGCAAGGTCCCGCAGATGCTGGTGGTGGGCAAGCGCGAGGCGGATGAAGGCACCGTCGCGCTGCGGACGCTCGGCGAACAGCAACAGCGCGTGCTGCCGGTGGACGAGGCGATTGCCTTGCTGGTGCGCGAAGCGACCGCGCCCGATCTCGCTTAGGCGGGACGGTTCAGCCGGGGTAGAATGGCAGCGCTTCGCCGGCCGCAATCAGGGCCAGGGCGCAGAGCGTGACAATTGCCAGGCGCACCGGGCCAGCCGCGTGAGCGGTAGCGATGCGGGTAAGGGCGATTGCGCGGGCCATGCGGCGACTCTCGGCCGCAATCCCTAACAATTTCTTAAAGAACGGCGCGCTCAGGCGAACCAGTAGCAGGTTCCGCGCATCTCCAGGCTGATGCGCGGCGGTGCATCGGGCCCGGCAGAAGGATTGTCGAACGCTCCGTGCGGCATCATCTGTGCGCGCGCCGGATCGCTCTCGCTGGTCTTGAACACGATCGCCTCAGTCGGAGTCATGTCGGAATAATAGTACCAGCGATGCGCCGGGTTGTGGGCCAGCAAGTAGTTAGCAAAGCCCCATTCGGGACTGCCGTCGAGCGGATCGAAGATGGCGTCGCAATCAATCATGTCGGCCGGCGCGAGGCTGGGGTAGGCGCACAGTCCCAGCGGCACGTCTTGCGGCGCGCCAGACAGCGCCCGCCAGACGTTGTACTGGGCGCTACGGGCGATGGCCCGGCCTTCGGGCGCTGACTTTGCCCGGGCCCCGGCCGCGGCTTCTTTCGCCATGTCGACATGGACGAAGCGCGCCGGATGCGAATTGTCATGCGCTTCGTTTTCGCCGAGCCGCTCGGAAAAGCGCAGGATCCCGAACGGGGTCATCACCACTTCATCGCAGCCGGTGACTTGCTTGAGCAGCGCGGAGATTTCGCTGCTGTGGACTTTTGACACTTGCGCAAGATCGGTCAGGTCTTCGACCGCACTTGCATGGCTGACCAGCGTAAACCCCTCGCGGTCGAGCGTGCAGTCGAGCCCGCGGGCATCGGCAATGGCGACTTCCGCCGGCTGCAGCGGCACGAAATCCTTCTCGTGCGCATTGGCGTAGAAGTGCGGGCGCTGCGCGGTGCGCTTCGAATACCCGACCTCGGCGCGCACATCGGTCATGCGGTCTCGAACTCCTCCGTGTCGATCGTCGGCCGAATCGCCTCGTGATAGCGGTGCCCGGCCACTGTCCGCTCGTTGATCAGCGCATCGGCGGCATCGAGCACGTCCTGCGGCGCCGTGATCAGCCCGGCGCGGTAATTGTCCGCCAGGTGCGCCTCGCTGGTGGTCCCGGGGATCACATGGACATGATCACCGCGCGACAGCACCCACGCCAGCGCCAGTTGCGCGGCGGTCATATCGGCCCCTTCGGAGAGCGCGGCCAAACGGTCGATCAACGCGAGATTGTGCGGCCAGTTGGCGGGGGCAAAGCGCGGCATCTTGGTCCTGAGGTCGCTATCCTCGAGCATGGAAGGGTCCCTGAGCAACCCCGCCAGCGCGCCGCGCCCGACTGGCGAGAACGCCACCAGCGCGATGCCCAGTTTGCGGCAGGTTTCGAGCACGCCCAGTTCGACATTGCGGGTCCACAGCGAATACTCGGTCTGAACCGCGCCCACCGGGTGGACATCATGCGCCTCGCGAATGTGGTGGGCGGACCATTCGGACACTCCGTAAGCGCCGATCTTGCCCGCCTCGATCGCGCGCTGCATCGCGCCGACCGAATCGGCAATCGGCACCTTCGGGTCGAACCGATGCAGGTAATAAAGATCGATGTGATCGGTGCGCAGCAGCCGCAGGCTCTCGTCAATCGCCTGGTTGATGGCGCCGGGTGAACAATCGATCCCGCGCCGGGACCCGTCGACCACGATGCCGCATTTCGAGACCAGGAAGAACTCGTCGCGGCGGCCCGCCAGCGTCTCGCCAATCAGCGCTTCGTTCTCGCCCACGCCATAGATCCGCGCGGTGTCGAGGTGGTTGTAGCCGAGGTCGAGCGCGCGGCCGAGCAGGCGGGCGCCATCGGCCGCGCTCGGCGGGGTGCCGTACGCCCAAGACAGGTTCATGCAGCCGAGGCCCACGGGGTGGAGCGGGCTACCGGCGATCGTGCGGGTCTGCAGGGTCATGGGTGCCGCTGTGCCGAGGCACTGTCGGTCCCGCAACCCCCCATTGGTGCAATCAGTGACCGGCGAGTGCGTTTTTGGCCCAGGTGTAAAACGTTTCCTGCTTGCGCCCCAGTTCGTCAGTCGCGCGGCGATAGCCGGGCGAATCCTCGTCGATATTGGCGCTGCGCCAGGCGGCCTGGTGCTGGGCCAGGGCCTGGCGCATTTCGAAAAAGTGAGTTTCGAATTCGCGTGCCAGGTCGGGGTGCGCCGCCAGCCTGGGGTCGGTCTTGATCGCCCCCATCATCTCTGCGACCAGCGTGGCGAAACGTGTGCGCAGGCGCACGATGTCGCGCACGGCACGGTCGCCCGATGTCTTGGCCGCTTCCTGCATGTTACGGTGTGTTTCCTGAGCTTCACCCAAGATCCGGTCCAGTTCAGCCATCCTATTCCCCGCGGTTGTTTTCTGTAGTTTGAATCGTCTTACATCCGCGCGAGGTCAAGACAAGTTAAGACCAGCCGTCCTGCGCTTCGAGACTCTTGGCGAGTTCGCCGATCACCCGGTAACAATCGAGCACCTGGCCGATCGAGCTGTTCGGTTCGCGCCCTTCGCGGATCGCGGTCACGAATTCTCGGTCCTGCAGCTCGATGCCGTTGTTGGACACCGCCACGCCGGCCAGGTCGACCGGCTCTTCCTTGCCGTTCACCAGGTCATCGTAACGGGCGATGTAGGTCGCGGTATCGCCGATATAGCGGAAGAAAGTGCCCAGCGGCCCGTCGTTGTTGAAGCTGAGCGACAAGGTGCAGATCGCGTCGCTTTCGCTCTTGAGCTGGATCGACATGTCCATCGCGATGCCGAGGTCGGGATGCTTCGGCCCCTGGATGGCATTGGCGGTGACGATCTTGCCCGCCTGGTAGGCGAACAGGTCGATCGTGTGCGCGGCGTGGTGCCACAGCAGGTGGTCGGTCCAGCTGCGCGCTTCGCCCTTGGCGTTCATGTTCTTGCGGCGGAAGAAGTAGGTCTGCACGTCCATCTGCTGGATCGCGAATTCGCCCGCCACAATCCGGTTGTGCACGTACTGATGGCTCGGGTTGAAGCGGCGCGTGTGGCCGACCATGCACACCAGGCCGGTTTCTTCCGCCTTGCGCGCCACGGCCTGGGCATCGGGCCACGAATCGGACAGCGGGATTTCGACCTGGACGTGCTTGCCCGCCTCCATGCAGGCAATCGCCTGTTCGGCGTGCATTTGGGTCGGGGTGCACAGGATGACCGCGTCGACATCGTCGCGCTCGAGAGCTTCGGATAGCTCGGTGCCGGAATGAACCGCCCCGTATTTGGCCGCCACTTCGGCCGCCTGTTCGGCGCGGCGCGAGATGACCGAAGCGATTTCGACACCGTCGATGTTCTTCAACCCGTCGAGGTGCTTTTCGCCGAAAGCGCCGGCTCCGGCGAGGGCAATACGCATGGATTTCTCCTTCAATTCCCCTCCCGCTTGCGGGAGGGAGGGGTGGGCCAGTGCGAGGGTGGCTGACAGGCTCACCCCCGGCCCCTCCCGCAAGCGGGAGGGGGGAAGTTTGTCAGGCGTCGACGTGCTGGCGGATGGCGGGCGGCTTGGCGCCGATGCCTTCGGGCTGCAGGATCAGCGCGCCCAGCGCGGTGTTGGAGGCGGGCACGTGATAGAAACGGTATAGCTCCTCCACTTTGTCGCCCAGCGCGCCGCGCATGATCAGCCACATGACCAGCTCGATACCCTCGCTGCCCGCCTCGCGCAGATACTCGATATGCGGTTTGTACCGGACCTTTTCCGGATCGCTGATCAGGTCGTTGATGAAGGCGAGGTCGAAGTCCTTGTTGATCAGGCCGGCGCGCGGTCCCTGCAACTGGTGGCTCATGCCGCCGGTGCCCCAGACCTGCACGCTGAGGTCTTCGGGGAAGCTTTCAACCGCGGCACGGATGCTCTCACCCAGCGCATAGCAGCGATTGCCCGAGGGCGGCGGGTAGGTGACTACGTTGACCGGGAAGGGGATGACCTTGCACGGCCATTCGTCCACTTCGCCGAAGATCATGCTCAGCGGCACCGTGCAGCCGTGATCGACATCCATGTTGTTCATGATGGTCATGTCGAATTCGTCGAGGATCAGGCTCTGCGCGATGTGCCAGGCGAGATCGGGGTGGCCGATCACATCGGGCACCGGGCGCGGGCCCCAACCTTCGTCGGCCGGTTTGAAGCTTTCCGCGCACCCGATTGCGAACGTCGGGATGATGTTCATGTCGAACGCGGAAGCGTGATCGTTGTACACCAGGATCACCACGTCGGGCATGTTGCCCGGCACGCTCTCCCACAGCTTGATCGGCTCATAGCCCTTGAATACCGGGCCCCAGTAGTCGTTGCCGCTGGTGCCGGTCTGGATCGCGGCGCCCAGCGCCGGAATGTGGCTCGAGGTAATGCCGGCGGTAATGCGGGCCATCTTAGGATTCCTTCTTGCTGTCAGCAGCGGCTGCGCTGGCGCTGTTGGCTCTGATCGAGGTCTGCCCCTGCGGCGAACGGCCGCCCTTGATCATCATCTCGGCATACTCTTCCTGGCTCATCCCGGTCATCGACCCGGCGGCGAACTGGAAGCTCTTCTTGTCGGTGCTGAAAAGCTTGGACAGGAAGTAGATGTTCCCGCCTTCGTCGATCATCGCGTTGTAATCGCGCGCCAGCACGGCCGCCTTGGCAGCATCGGTCAGCGGCCATTCGTCGAGATAGGCCTTCTCGCCTGCGAGGAAGCGTTCGCGGTTTTCCGCCTTCATCAGGCTCATCGCGAACTGGTTGAGGTTATAACCCTGCCGTGCGCGCTGGGCGGTGAATACCCGGGTGCCGGGAATATCGTCGAACTCCGCAAGGTATTTGTGGATGTCGATGCGTTCTTTCTTCTGTGTCATGCGTGAGTTCCTTGCTCGGCGGTTTGCGCCTTTATTCCGCGCGTAATCAGCGCGCGGGCCCGCACGCCGCCCTGATCGATCGAATAAGCATTGAGCCGCATTCCCTTGTTGGCCTTGATCGCATGCTGCTGTGCCTCGAGGACTTCCTTGTCCTCGGCAAAGACCTGCCCCTGCTGGGCCTTGAAGCGCGCGGTAAAGCCGGCGTCCTCGATCTCGAAATTGCGCGCCATGCCCCAGAAGTAGTGGTGCGTGTCATCGGTTTCCGGGGTCATGAAATCGATCACCATCCCGCGCACGCCCTGGCTGTGGTCTTCCAGCGTCGCGCCCGATCCGACGGGCGCCACGCCGACATCGATCATGACCGAAGCCGGAAGGTTGAACTGGCATACCTGCCAGCGATCGACCGGGCCTTCCTTGCCCAGCGCGCTGCGCCAGAACGGCGGCGATTCCACGTCGGACATCCAGCGGCGCACGATCACGGCATCGTCTGACGCGATGCATTCGATCGGTGCTTCGAGGATTTCTTCCTGACCAATGGAAGACCCGTGGACGTAGGTTTCGTGCGTCAGGTCCATCAGGTTGTCGATCATCAGGCGGAAATCGCAGGCGACGTGGTAATAACCGCCGTCGAAGGTCCAGCCGGTTGCGGCGCAAGGCCACAGGTTGGGGATCAGGTCGGGATCGGCCTTGTCCTTTTCGCCGATCCACACCCATACAAAACGATAGCGTTCGTGCGTGACGAAGGTTTCGGCGCAGACGCGTTTGTTCACCGGCTCGTTCTTGAGCGGCATCTCTTGGGCCACGCCGTCGGGTCCGAGCTTGAGGCCGTGATAGGCGCAGCGAATGGAATCGCCTTCGCGGATGCCCTTCGACAACGGCAGCATCCGGTGCGGGCATGCGTCGCGCATCGCCACCACGTTGCGGTTGAGCGTGCGGTAAAACATCATCGGCACGCCGCAGATGGTGCGCGCGATCGGGGCACTGTCGATCCCTGCGTCCCATGAAGCGACGTACCAGGCATTCTCAAGCCAGTTGCGTGGTTCAGTGTCAGCCATTGCCGGTCCATTCGTACTGCAACGGTGCCTCGCGAAAGGCGAAACGGTCGATATGGCGCTCGAGCACGCCGCGCATGTGCACGTTGCGGGTCGGGTCGCCGGTAACCAGCGTGATGGCGATTCCGCCCGGCCGGGCAGTCATCACTGCGTTCTCGGTCTCGGAAAACGGGAAAACACCAGCCTTCTCGTCAGCATCATAGCTGGTGGCGTACTTGTGGCCCCAGTGGCTGACGAGTTGCTGGATGTAGCGTTCGGGCTTGTCGCACTTGGCAAAGCCAGTGGCGGTGGAGGCGGTTTCGGTGTCGGTCATAGTCCACGATCCTTGAGTTTGGCGTCGAGCCGCGGGAACACCCGGCGGGCATTACCTTCGAAAATCGCATGCTTCTGTTCGGCTGAGATCGGCAGCGCATCGACATAGCGCTTGGTGTCATCGAAATAATGCCCGGTCTGGGGATCGATCCCGCGCACCGCGCCGACCATTTCGCTGCCGAACAGGATGTTTTTGCTCTCGATCACTTCGGCCAGCAGGTCCACGCCTGGCTGGTGATAGACGCAGGTGTCGAAATAGACGTTGTTCATCAGGTGCCCGTCGAGGCTGGGCTGCTTGAGCATGTCGGCCAGCCCGCGATAGCGGCCCCAGTGATAGGGCACCGCGCCGCCGCCATGCGGAATTATCAGGCGCAACGTCGGAAAATCCTTGAACAAGTCCCCCTGGATAAGCTGCATGAACGCGATTGTATCGGCGGCGATGTAATAGGCGCCGGTGGCATGCATCGACGGGTTGCAGCTGCCCGAGACGTGGACCATCGCCGGCACGTCGAGCTGGGTCATTTTCTCGTAGAACGGATACCAGAAACGGTCGGTCAGCGGCGGATGCTCGAATTTGCCGCCGCCGGGATCGGGGTTGAGGTTGCAGCCGATAAAGCCAAGCTCGCTGACGCAGCGTTCCAGTTCCTCGATCGAACCCTGCATATCGGCCTTGGGGCTCTGCGGCAGCATGCACACCCCGACGAAGGTCTCGGGATAAAGGTCGACCACGCGCGCGATCAGGTTGTTCGAATGGGTCGCCCAGGCTTTGGCCACGTTCTCGTCGCCGAAATGCGGCGCCATGGTCGAGGCGCGGGGCGAAAAAATGGTCATGTCCGCGCCGCGCTCTTTGAGCAGCTTGAGCTGGTTTTGCTCGATCGTCTGGCGGATTTCGTCATCGCTGATCGCCGGATAAGGCGGCGCGGCGGTGCCGTCCTTGAACGCGGCCTTCTGCGCATCGCGCCAGGCGTCGTGCTGCGGCGGCGCGGTGGTGTAATGGCCATGGCAGTCGATAATCAGCGTCATGCCGCGTCGGTCCTCTCGCTCGTATCCTTGGCGGCGCTGCGCTGGCAGGCAATCGTGCCGCGCGTCATCACCGGGTCCACGCCCAAGCCTAGCAGGGTTTGGGCCGATTCTTCCATTTCCGCCGCGCGGCGCAGGCCATGCTTCGCCATCCGTTCGCGGTTGTAGGCGACCTTGTCGGCCCACGGCGCGGCGTTTTCCGACGCATCGAGCGAGGCCATGACCTCGTCAAACACGCCCGCCGCGTCGGCCGCCGCCGCACATTCCGCGCTCAGCGCTTCGCTGCCCTTGACCATCACCGAGCGGATCATCTTGATCGCCGAGGCGCGACCGACCTCGTCGCCGACGACGCGGATATGGCTGAAGCCGAGGGCTTCGAGCAGCGGTTGTGCCGCCAGTGCATGGGCACCCGACAGCAGCAGCGGCACGTTGAGCGCGGCCGGATTGACCGGGGCCATCACCGCCACATCGACATAACGCCCGCCCGCCGCATAAACCGCCTGCGCGGCCGCGCGCTTCTTGTCGGGCGAGACTGAATTCATGTCACACCACAGCGCGCCCTCGGCGAAATGCTGCGCGTAGTCGCGCGCAACATCGAGCTGGGCGTCGGCGGTGACGAGCGAGAGCACAAAGACACGGTCGGCCAGCGCTTCGGCGGCATTGTCGGCTGTCTCGATCCCATAAGCGGCCATCGCCGACCGCCGCGCCGGCAGGATATCCCATGCCCTGGTATCACCGCGCCACTCAGGACTCCGGGCAAAGGCTTCACCGGCCTCGCCGAAGCCGATCAGCGCCACACGGGGCGCGGTGGAAGGGGTTGTTGCGTCAGGCATCCTTGGGCTCGCCGTTAGAGAATGTAAGTATTACATACAAGTTTGCCAGAGGCCTCGCCCGACCCTTGACGCAAGGGGCCGGCCGGGTCCACCCGGCAGGCGCAAGGCAGCCAGGAGAGTCGAGCAGATGAGCGGTGTCGTGGTCCAGAATATCGAGCGGGCGGAGCTTTCGGTCGTCGATGGCCTCGGCGCCTGCGGCGTCGCCACGGTTCACGAATCGCAGGGGCGGACCGGCCTGCTCGCCAGCTACATGCGGCCGATCTATCCCGGCGCCCGGATCGGCGCGACGGCGGTGACGATCAGCGTGCCGCCGGGCGACAACTACATGGTCCACGCCGCCATTGAACAGTGCCACGAAGGCGACATCCTGGTGATTGCGCCCACGAGCCCGTGCGAAGATGGCTATTTCGGTGACCTGCTCGCCACCAGTGCGCAATCGCGCGGCGTGCGCGGCCTGATCATCGATGCCGGGGTGCGTGATGTGCGCGACTTACATGAAATGAACTTCCCGGTCTGGTCCAAGCGCGTGTTCGCCCAAGGCACGATCAAGGCCAGCCTCGGCAGCGTCAACGTGCCGGTGGTCTGCGCCGGGGCCTATATCGAGCCGGGCGACGTGATCGTGGCCGATGATGACGGGGTGTGCGTGGTGCGGCGCGCCGATGCGGTGAAGGTGCTCGAAAAATCGCGCGCCCGCGAAGCCAACGAAGGCGACAAACGCCAGCGGCTGGCGAGCGGCGAACTCGGCCTCGACATGTATGGTTTTCGCCAGAAGCTGACCGACATGGGGCTGAAGTGGGTTTGACCGCCACTCCCTGCATGTGGATGCGGGGCGGAACGTCGAAAGGCGGGTACTTTCTGGCCGACGAACTGCCGTCCGATATCGCCGCGCGCGATGCGTTTTTGCTGCACGTTATGGGCAGTCCCGATCCGCGTCAGATTGACGGGATGGGCGGGGCCGATCCGCTCACCAGCAAGGTCGCCGTGGTCAGCAAATCGCGCCGCGAAGGGATCGATGTCGACTACTTGTTCCTGCAAGCGTTCGTCGATCAGGCGATCGTCACCGATGCCCAGAACTGCGGCAACATCCTCGCTGGCGTCGGCCCGTTTGCGATTGAACGCGGGCTGATTGCTGCAACCGGTGACGAGACCCGCGTGGCGATCTTCATGGAGAACACCGGACAGGTCGCTGTTGCAACGGTGCAGACGCCGGGGGGTGCGGTAAACTATTGTGGCGACGCCAAAATTGATGGCGTGCCCGGCAGCCACGCGCCGATCCCGCTGGAGTTTCGCGACACCGCGGGATCATCATGCGGCGCGTTGCTGCCAACCGGAAATGCTGCAGATGTAATCGAGGGCGTACGTTGCACCCTGATCGACAACGGCATGCCCTGCATCGTGTTCAAGGCCGAGGACGTTGGCGCCACCGGCTACGAAACGCGCGACGAACTTGAGTCCGATGCTTTCGCGGATTTGCGCGCGAAAATCGAAACCATCCGCATGGCCGCCGGGCCGCTGATGAATCTCGGTGAGGTGAAGGACAAGACGGTCCCCAAGATGATGCTGGTGGCGCGGCCGCAGCATGGCGGCGCGGTCACCGTGCGCAGCTTTATCCCGCACCGCGCCCATGCCAGCATCGGTGTGCTCGGCGCGGTCAGCGTGGCCACAGCTTGCCTGGTTGAAGGCTCGCCCGCGGCGGAAGTGGCGGTGATCCCGGACGGGCCGCGCAAGCTGCTTTCGGTCGAACATCCGACCGGGGAAATGAGCTGCGTGCTCGAAATCGGCGCCGACGGCCAGGTGGCCAGTGCCGCGCTGCTGCGAACGGCCCGCAAGTTGATGGACGGAGTTGTTTTCGCGTGAGTAACCGAATTACCAGCTGGCATGCCAATCCCTCGAAGCCGAACTTCGTCCCGCCGCCCGGTGCGGTCGATGCGCATTGCCATGTGTTCGGGCCGATGGCGCAGTTCCCTTTCAGCGCCAAAGCCAAGTACCTGCCCGAAGATGCCGGGCCGGATAAGCTGTTCGCGCTGCGCGACCACCTCGGCTTTGCGAAGAACGTCATCGTCCAGGCGAGCTGCCACGGGACCGACAATTCGGCCACGCTGGATGCCATTGCCAAATCGAACGGCAAGGCGCGCGGCGTTGCGGTGGTCGATCCGGCGATTTCCGAGGGCGATCTGGAGCGCCTGCACGATGGCGGCATGCGCGGTATCCGCTTCAACTTCCTCAAGCGGCTGGTCGACGATGCGCCGAAGGACAAGTTCCTCGAGGTCGCCAGCCGGCTACCCGCTGGCTGGCACGTGGTGATCTATTTCGAGGCGGATATCCTGGGCGAACTGCGCCCGTTCATCGACGCCATCCCGGTGCCGCTGGTAATCGATCACATGGGCCGTCCGGACGTGACACAAGGCCCCGATGGTCCCGACATGCGCGCCTTTCGCGGCCTGCTCGACAGCCGGGCAGACATCCATTTCAAGCCGACTTGCCCCGACCGGCTCGACCCCACGGGCGACCCGTGGAATGCCTTCGCCAAGGCGGTCGCGCCGCTGGTCGCGGATTACCCCGATCGCTGCATCTGGGGCACCGACTGGCCGCACCCCAACATGGCTGACAGTATCCCTGACGATGGCCACCTGGTCGACATGATCCCGCGCATTGCGCCCACGGCGGAGCTGCAACGCAAGCTCCTCGTCGATAATCCCGAGGCGCTTTATTGGGCGGACTGAACCCGCCCGGCTCAATGCATCACTGCCAATGTCAGGAACCGGTGTTGCTACGGCTGGTTGTGAAGCTCAGACGGGCCTAAGACGCATGGGGCGCGTGTTAACACGGGGAACACTACACTGGCTCAGTTACATTTTCGCGTCGGCGCGGTTCTCACCGCTGCAGCGGTTATCGCCATCGCGCTTCCCGCCGCTGCGCAGGAAACCGCCGAGCCATACCGCTATCGCGTCGCCTTGGGCGTTCAGACTTACCCCAGCTATCCGGGGGCCGACAAACACGATCTCGCTCCGCTGTTCAACGTCGACCGGGCGCGCGGCGATGATCCTTTCCCGTTCGAAGCCCCCGACCAGGGTTTTGATCTGGCCCTTGTCAAATCACACGGGTTCAGCTTCGGTCCTGTGTTGAACTTCGAAAATTCGCGCAAGCCTGACGACGTCGGGGCTGCTGTTCCGAAGGTCAAACTGAGCATTGAACCCGGCGTGTTCGCCTCGGTGCAACTAACCGACAGTTTTCGCCTGCGCGGGGACGTGCGCAAGGGAGTGACCGGGCACAAAGGCTGGATTGGCGACGTGGGCGCCGATTATGTCGTCCGCAACGGCGATAACTGGTTGTTCTCGATCGGCCCGCGCGTGTCGTGGAGCAGCAATCGTTACCAGGACGCCTATTTTGGCGTCTCGCCCGAGGCTTCGCTTACCAGTGGGCTGCCGACCTACAATCCCGGCAGCGGGATAATGTCTTACGGCGCAACCAGTTCATTTCTCACCCAGTTGAGCCGGGATTGGGGCATTATGGCCTATGCCAAGTATGACCGGCTGGTGGGCGATGCAGCGGATTCGCCGCTCGTTCAGGTTTACGGTTCCCGCAATCAGCTATCGGGAGGACTTGCCCTTAGCTACACCTTCGGTGGTGGAAGGTAAGCCCGCCGGAACAAATCTGCTTCGTTTCCAAAGGGTCAGTCAAAAAGGGACGGCGAAAGATCGAGGCAAGCCAGGAGTTTGAATGCCTAATTGGTTCACCCGCCGGTACCTCGACCTGCTCGGTTCGATCTACATCTACAACGAACATCGTGGCTACACCGCAATCGACCGTGTGCTCGAGGCTGTGCGCGTCCGCGCGCCCGATGATCATGCCCTGATCGCCGCGATCGAAAGCCACCGCGCAGATGAACGCAAGCACTACGTGATGTTCCGCCGCTGGTTCGAACGGCGCAAGATGATGCCGCTCGCGCTCGACCGCGCGTTCGGCCACATCGACCGCTTTATCGAGATCATGTTCGGCACCACGATCGACACGCTCGACACGCAAGACGTGATCAATCGGGACGAGCTGTTCGAGCGGTTGTGCCGGGTTATTTCGCTGACCGAAAAGCGTGGCTATCGCCAGCTCGAAGCGTTGCTGAACAATAAGATGGTGCAGTCAGATCCGGTGCTCGTGCGGATATTCCAGATCATCAAGAAGGACGAACCAAACCACTGGGCGCCTTACGACAGCTGGCTTCGGCAGCACGCCCGGCGCGAACCCAAATGGTGGGAGCGCGCAGTGGACGGTTTTATCCATTCGGAACTGCTGTTCCTCAAACTGCCCCTGCTGTTCCTCAATCCATTCATCGGGCGGCGGACGCACTGGTCCGACGAGGGCGAACAGCAGCCGGTGCCGAGTGTGGCGATGAAAGCCGCGCTAGCCTGAGGTGCTCCGTGCTGATGGAATAAGTTCTGTTTTCACATCAAGTTAGGAACCAGCCGCGCCGTTGCGCGCTTTTTCCGTCAAAGGAGAAATCGCGCGACCACTCATGCGCGTAACGTGAATGTTATGGATGATGATAGAATTGTCGCGGTTGGGCTGCTGACGCAGACCAATCTGAAGATGCTTGGCGGCAGCTTGAAAACCGTTTTCCGGGTCGACCAGAACACGGCCGAATTCGAAAAACTGCTTAAGGCCCTCGATCACATGGGCGAGGCCCGCGGCTAGGCTGAAGACGTGGCCGTTGCCGTCTCGGCGCGGTCAGTTGCCGCGACACGTTTTTCAAGCTTCTGAACGCGGCGCGCAAGACGCTCAATTGCGCTGGCGTGCGATGCTTGTGCTGCCGAGCGCTGATCGGCAATTTCCATCGCCCTGCCCAAGTGATCGGCTACTTTTTCGAGCACTTCCCGCTCGTCCTTCCCGAATGATGATCCATCCGGACGGGGGCCGATTAAAAGCCACGCGACCGGCGCATCGCGTTGCAGGCCAAGCGGATAGCGCAGAGCAAATTCGGAATCTTGCGGATCGACAATTAGGACGCGAGCGGCGGCCCCACTGCCAGGCCATTGGTTGGTCACGACGTCGGCCAGCGTCTCGCTGCCGGAAACAATTGCCACCCGCCTGGTGTGCAAGGCGTCTTCAATCCGGCTGGCGGCGGCCGTTGCAATCTGCCGAGGACTCGCGATTTCGCGCAAATCCCCGACCAGACGGGGCAATTCTTCCGCCAGCCGAACGAGGCTGCGTTGGAAATAGTGCTTGGCCCAGTGATCTATCCGATGATGCATTGGCGCGATCATCACCGCCACCACGGCAGCCGACATCGCGCCGGCAATGGCACCTCCGCTGCCGCCGAAATATTCCTCGCCAATTACCTCGATCAACCGCTCCGTGCCGGCGAATACGGCAAGCATCACGACGCTCAAGCCGGCATAGGCGGCTGATCGGCTGATCGTTCGTTCGGCGTCATACAGTCGGTAGCGTAGCAGCGAGATCAGCAACCCGAACGGGAGAGCGACGTATTGGATCATGCGCAGCAACTGATAGAAAACGTAGTATCCGGCGTTTCCGCGAAGGCCCGGCTCGCTGTATTCGGGCAGCAAGTCGAGTGAGAGGCTGGCGATTGCGCTGATGGCGAAGCCGAGCACGAACCACTTGATCTGCTGCCGTTTCGCACCTGAATCCAGCGACCGATAACGAAGAACGATGACTACCACTGCCGACAGCATGACGACCGAAAGTGCCGTTGTTGCAAAACTGGTGGCAGCAGGGGCCAGCAGCTTCACCAGGAACAGCGAAAATATCGCCGGCGCGGCGGCGTAAGCCACGAAGCGCGACAAGCGAGTATCGAACTTTGCGCCTGGAAAACCCGCCGCCGCAATGACCACAATGGACTGGCCAAGGCTGACCAGCGCACCGAACATTGCAGTCGGAACGCCGAACAGCGCGAGCAGCCAGAAGTCGACATTGGATTCGTTGGCCAGGAGCACGAAGCCGGTCGCAAAAAGCAGCGCTTCGCGATCATTTGGGCGGCGCAGGAACAACAACAACGCAGCGGCTACAAGCAGCAGCGGAATAAGCTGCAGGTTGAGATAAGTAGCCCAGGCGAACAACCACAACGGCATACCGTTGCGGATATGGTCGAGCGTCCAGCGGTTCGGTAGACGGGTAAGGACATGGGCCGCTGTGCCTGCGTCTGACCGGGTGACGATTCTGAGATCGCTGCCTTTCGCGGAATCGAGCAGGCTGCCGATGTCGAACTCGGTCGCGGAAGGTTCGATCAAGTGGTCATTGATGGCGACGAAACGATCGTTCGCGCGGATACCCGCGCGCGCCGCAATCGGCGCAACTTCGCCTACGTAAACCGAACGATCGGCGCCGGTAGACGTGTAGGTTTGAAAGCCCCACTGCCGCGCCGCAGGAAGGTTTCTGAAAAGATCCAGGCCGTTGAACGCCATGCTGCCGGCGACAATCACCAACTGCAGCACCATGAGCACGAGAAAAGCCGCCTTGAGCAGCCCCTCGTCCGGTTGCATCAACCTTTTGCCAAGCGATCGCATCTGTTCGCCAGCCCCATCCGTTTGAGTGGGTGTAGCCCACCGACTGGGCCTGCCTAGCGAAATGTGGGGTAACCTAGCCTTCGAGCGTCATCCGCACAAAGTCGACCGTCTGCCGGGTGGCGGCGGCGAATTCCGTCTCGGTGGCCTTGAAGGCACCGAAGTGGGCGAACTCGTCCGGACGCATACCGTCGAACTCGTAAGCCTGGCGAAAGCTGGGTAGCTTCATCAGCTTTTCGATGCTTGCCTTGTTGGGCTCGCGGTCGATGGCGTGGGGATCGAATGCCTCAAGGCCGGCGGTCATCAGGCCGGCGATGAAGCCCGGCGGGCAGGTGTAGACCAGGTCGCTGCCGCCGAAATCCTGGATATGGCGGCTGACCGTCTTGCCCGTGCGATCGTCCTTTTCGACGCGCATCGAACACTGCAGCATCTTCGAGGGATGCCCGGCGGTCTTGCCGAAGTGATAAGCGCGCTTGAGCACGGCTTCTTCACCGTCGCGGATTTCCGACATCGTCAAGTCGATCCCGCGCGCCTTGGCCTGGATGCGCCAGTCGCTCAGCTCGCCAAGCCGGGCCGACATGTGGGTGATGACCGAACGCCACTTGCTGAGGTCGATGCCCGCGGCAGTGGCGCGCAGCAGCCCGGCGCTGACCGCGGCCATGCAGCGCAGGTACTGCGGCACGGTGAAGCTGGTGGTGTTGTTGGTGCTGATGCCGAGCGCGGTCAGTTCCTCGAGGACTTCGTAGCCTTCCTTGGAACCGGGCAGCTTGACCATCACGTTGGGGGCCTGCGCATAGATCTGCCGGCCCTGCGCCAGCATCTTGTCGCCATCGCGCACGAACCGCGGGTCAACCTGGCCCGACAGGAAGCCATATTTGCCGCCCGATTTCTGGTAGACCGGCAGGATCGCTTCCGCGCCTTTCTTGACCAGGTCGAGATACATTGCCCAGTACACGCCTTCGACATCCAGGCTGGGGTCGGCGGCGGCAATTGCCTTGATTTCCTTGGCCCACATTTCCGGCGCCAGCTTGATCGCCTGGAGCGACAGCGGCGGGTTGGTGGTCACGCCGCGAAAGCCCATCGTGCCGTCTTCGGCGATGGTTTCGGCATCGTAGAAGCGCGTCAGCTGCGCCTCCCAGTTGGCTTCCTCGCCGGCCGGAGCCTTGGCCAGCGTCTCGACCTTCCAGCTGGGGAAGATCAGCGGGCTGCTGTCCCACCAGATTTCGGCGTCCGGATTGGTCGCGGCAAGCTGTTCGAGCGGGTGCAGGCTCGACGCGGCAGCGGGCTTGTCCAGAACTTGGTCGGTCATCGAGTCTCTCCGGCAGGGGCGGCGTGTGCAGACGCCACCAGTCCGGACACCCCTAGCAAACTTGGCCCCACGATTAACCCCCCGCGTGCTTTGGGCGGCCACAGTTGTTCTTTCGCGCCCGCCCGGTGGCGCAAGGCAGGGCCCTCTGATAAACGCCGCAAGCAGTCTCAGAGAAAGCCGCCATCATGCGCACCCGCCTCTATTCGCTCGACGAGCTGAACGATATTCCGGGCACCAAGGTGTTCAACGCGATGCGCAGCCGGCAGGCCTATCACCTGCACAAGTTCTGCATGTCGCTGATGCAAGCCGACAACCGCGAAACCTTCAAGGCCGACGAGAATGCCTATCTCGACCAGTTCCGGATGAGCGATGAGCAGAAGCAGGCCGTGCTGGAACGCGACTTCACCAAGCTGATCGACCTTGGCGGCAACATCTATTTCCTGGTCAAACTGTCCAACACCGATGGCTGGTCGACCCAGAAGGCGGTCAGTTCGATGACCACGATGACGCCCGATGAATACGCCGCGATGATGCGTTCCGGCGGGCGTTCGCCCAAGGGCCAGCGATCGATCCGGGGCAAGAATTAATGGCGCGCATAACGGCGGGCATCGCCACCAGCCACGTGCCGGCGATCGGCGCTGCGTTCGATCAGGGCCGTACGCAGGACGAATACTGGAAGCCGGTGTTCGACGCCTACGAATGGGTCAAGCGCTTCGAAGTCGACGAAGACCCCGACGTCGTCATCCTGGTCTACAACGATCACGCTTCGGCGATGATGCTCGATGTGGTGCCGACCTTCGCGCTCGGCATGGCGGAGGAATTCGACGTCGCCGATGAAGGCTGGGGCCGCCGCCCGGTGCCGATGGTGATGGGCGATCCGGTGTTCGCCGCGCACCTGGCCGAACAGCTGGTGATCGACAACTTCGATCTCACGCTGATGAACACGCTCGATGTCGATCACGGCCTCACCGTTCCGCTCTCGCTGATGTTTGGTCATCGCGAGGAATGGCCGGTCCGTGTGATCCCGCTGGCGATCAACGTCACGCAGTTCCCGACCCCTTCGGCCGAACGCTGCTGGCAGCTTGGCGCGGCCATCCGCGATGCGGTGCAAAGCTATCCGGCAGGCCTCAAGGTGCAGATCTGGGGCACCGGCGGCATGAGCCACCAGCTTCAGGGCGAGCGGGCGGGCCTGATCAATCCCGAATTCGACAACGCCTTCCTCGACAAGCTGGTCGACCGGCCTGACGAGCTGCGCAAGATTACCCGCCTCGAATTCCTCCGCGAAGCCGGCACCGAAGGGATCGAGCTGATCATGTGGCTGATCATGCGCGCCGCGATGGGCGACACGGTCGAGGAGCTTTACCGGTTCTACCACGTCCCGGCATCCAACACCGCGGTCGGCCATATCGTGCTGCGGCCCCTCAGCTGACTTGGCGCGCTAAGGTGGACATCGCGGGCTGCAGGGCCTAAGGGCCGCGCCGTCATACCCCCCTTACAAGAGTCCTGTTCCCATGAGCCTCCGCAACGTGGCCATCATCGCACACGTCGATCATGGAAAAACCACCCTCGTCGACCAGTTGTTCCGCCAGTCCGGCACCTTCCGCGATAACCAGCGCGTCGAAGAACGGGCGATGGATTCGACCGATCTCGAGAAGGAGCGCGGGATCACCATTCTCGCCAAGGCGACTTCGGTCGAGTGGGCGCCTCCGGGCGTGGAAGAACATTTCCGCATCAACATCGTCGACACGCCGGGACACGCCGACTTCGGCGCCGAGGTGGAGCGCATCCTGTCGATGGTCGACGGCGTGATCCTGCTGGTCGACGCCGCCGAAGGCCCGATGCCGCAGACCAAGTTCGTCACCGGCAAGGCGCTCGGCCTTGGCCTGCGTCCGATCGTGGTGATCAACAAGATCGATCGGCCCGATGCCCGCGCCGACGAAGTGCTCAACGAAGTGTTCGACCTGTTCGTCGCGCTTGATGCGAGTGATGAACAGCTCGACTTCCCGTGCCTCTACGCCTCGGGCCGCGCCGGTTACGCCAGCCTCGATCCCGACGTCCGCGAGGGCGACCTGGTGCAATTGTTCGAAGTCATCGTCGGCCATGTGCCCGAACCGGGCCTCAAGACCGACGGCGAGTTCTCGATGCTCGCCACCCTGCTTGACCGCGACCCGTTCCTCGGCCGCATCCTCACCGGCCGCATCGAAAGCGGCCAGCTCGAAGTCGGCATGCCGATCCGCGCGATCGACGTTGACGGCAAGACCGTGGAAGACGGCCGCGCGACCAAGGTGTTCGCCTTCCGCGGGCTCGACCGCGTACCGGTCGAAAGTGCCCAGGCGGGCGACATCGTCGCCATCGCCGGGCTCTCCAAGGCGACCGTGTCCAACACCATCGCCACGCCCACCGTCACCACCCCGATTACCGCGCGCAAGATCGACCCGCCGACGCTGGCGATGAGCTTCGGCGTCAACGACAGCCCCTATGCCGGGCGCGAAGGCGACAAGGTGCAGAGCCGCGTGATCCGTGAGCGGCTCGACCGCGAAGCCGAAGGCAACGTCGCCATCAAGATCACCGAGAGCGCCGGCAAGGATTCGTTCGAAGTGGCCGGCCGCGGCGAGCTCCAGCTTGGCGTACTGATCGAGACCATGCGCCGCGAAGGCTTCGAGCTGTCGATCAGCCGCCCGCGCGTGCTCTACCAGGAAGGCCCGAACGGCCGCGAGGAACCGTACGAAACCGTGGTCATCGACGTGGACGATGAACACGCCGGCACGGTTGTCGAGAAGATGGCCCAGCGCAAGGGCGAGATGACCGACATGCGCCCCAGCGGCGGCGGCAAGACCCGGCTGACCTTCACCGCGCCCAGCCGCGGCCTGATCGGCTATCACGGCGAATTCCTGTCCGACACCCGCGGCACCGGCGTGATGAACCGCCTGTTCGATCGCTATGGCCCGCACAAGGGCCACATCCAGGGCCGCCAGAACGGCGTGCTGATCTCGATGGAGCAGGGCGAGGCGGTGCCTTACGCGCTCAACGCGCTGGAAGATCGCGGCGTGCTGTTCATCGGCGCCAACGAGAAGCTGTACGAAGGCATGATCATCGGCGAAAACGCCAAGCCTCAGGATCTCGAGGTCAACCCGCTCAAGTCCAAGCAGCTGACCAACTTCCGCTCCACCGGCAAGGACGAAGCCGTCCGCCTCACCCCGCCCCGCCGGATGACGCTGGAACAGGCCATCGCCTACATCCAGGACGACGAGCTGGTCGAAGTCACCCCGCAATCCATCCGCCTGCGCAAACGCTGGCTCGACCCGAACGAGCGCAAG
>JBDSDZ010000005.1:0-4779 GCA_039920345.1 Croceibacterium sp. | reverse complement strand
ACGGACAGGGCTTCGGCGCCGATGGCATGGCGGTCGACATGATGGGCCGCCTCTACGCCACTGGCCCGGCCGGGGTTTACGTGTTCGACAACGCCGGCAAGTCGCTCGGCGTGATCCCCACCCCGCGCCTGCCGATCACCATCGCGTTTGCCGGCCCCGCCAAGGACCAGCTCTATATCGGCGCGATGGGCGCGGTCGATCCCGACGGCAAAGCCTGGGCCACCCCCGAAGGCGTGCGCAACGTGGCGATGACCCTCTACCGCCTCGACACCGAGACCATGGGCCCGATGGACAGGCCGAAGTAGGGGTCACATTTTGGCAGTCCGGTGAACAAAAACGCAGCCTGACGGCGGTCGGCTGCAGCCCAAGTGATTGGAATCGCTACTGCCTAAAGTTTCTGTAATAATGTGACCGCGTTTATCTTTGTTTTGAAATAATAGTGCAAACCAATCGTCATCATCCGGCGATAATTGCCCCGTGCATCTTCCGTGCATGAGGGATTCTACGATGACCATTTCCAGCGTCCGCCGCTACCGGGCGGCGAGCCTCTTTTCGTTGAGCCTGGCCGCGATTGCTTCTGCCATGGCAGCTCCTGCTTACGCCGCCGACGAGTCGGCAGCTGACACGACCACGCCCAGCAGCGACATCGCCGAAGGCTCGGACATCGTCGTCACCGCCACCGTTGCCAACGAGATCGCGCCGGTTACCGCCTCGCTCGCCGCCACCCAGCCGCAGGCCATCGTGTCGCGCTCGTTCATCGAAGAATCGCTGCCCCCAACTGCCGATTTCAACCAGCTCGCACTTATTGCGCCCAGCTTTTCCAACAACGGCAGCAACGGCGGCATGGGCATCAGCGAGTCCAAGGGCCAGTTGCGCGGCTTCAGCGATGGCGAATACAACATCACCTATGACGGTATCCCGTTCGGCGACACCAACGATCCGACCCACCATTCCAACACCTTTTTCCCGTCCAACACGGTTGAAACCGTGGTCGTCGAACGCGGGCCAGGCAACGCAGCCAATCTCGGGCAGGCGACCTTCGGCGGCAGCGTGAACCTGTTCTCGCGCGCCACACGGCCGGACATGGGTGCCGAATTCAAGGGCGCTTATGGCAGCTTCAACACTTTCCTTGGCCGCGGCATGCTGCAGAGCGGCGCGATCGATAGCCTGGGCGGGACTGAAGTGCTGGTTGGCGGCCAATACGTCGATTCCGACACCCGGCTGAGCTACTCGCCGTATCACCAAGTCAACCTGTTCGGCAAAGCAGTGGTGCCGCTGGGGTCCAACGTCACGATGACGCTGCTGTCGACCTACAACAAGAACCACTTCAACCAGCCCGACAACGACGGGGCGACGCTGGCGCAGGTGGCCCTGTACGGCAAGACATTCAGCCTCAACAACGACCCCGCCACGCCGCAGTATTTTGGCTACAACTACACCGACAAGACGACCGATTTCGAATATATCAAACTCGAAGCCGATTTGACGTCAAACATCAGCCTGACCAACCAGCTCTATACCTACTATTACAACAACTCGACTTATTCGGATGCCGATGTCACGCTTACTCCGGCCGACGTCCTCAAAGCCAAGTCGACCAATGCAAACGGTACCAAGAATGTTGGCGTCCTGCTCGGCTACAGCAAGCTCAACAGCTACCGGACTTATGGTGATATCCTGAAGGCAGCGGTCGATTTTGGTCCCGCGTCGCTGACCATTGGCGGCTGGGTGGAATGGAACGACACCCACCGCAAGCGCTATCAGTACGACCTTACCAAGGGCAACGGGCTGTTCACGGCCTACGACTACAAGTATCTCTCAACACCCGGCAATCCGGGTTACATCAACTATGATCAGGATTCGACCGGCAACCAGTTCCAGCCCTTTGCCGAGCTCGAAATCCGCCCGCTCGAAGGCCTCAGGATCACCCCGGGCATCAAGCACATCCACTTCAGCCGCAACATCGATGCGATCGCCAACCAGGGAACACACGCCGCCGCCAACTTCCACGAATCGTGGGATTCGACGCTGCCGTTCCTGACGGTGAACTACCGGCCAACCGATGGCCTCGCGCTCTATGCGCAATACGCCAAAGGCTTCCTCGCGCCGCCGCTCAGCGTTCTTTACATCAAAGACCCGAGCAAGAATATCGTCGAGCCGCAGACTTCGCAGAACTACCAGCTCGGTTTCGTCTATCACGGCTCGCGGCTGTCGGTTGATGCCGATGTCTATTACATCGATTTCAACAATAAGTTCGCCAGCCGCAAGGATGGCGCCGGCGATACGATTTTCTACAATCAGGGCGGCGTGACCTACAAGGGTGTCGAAGGCCAGCTGACGTATGCCTTCGACCACGGCTTTGCGCTGTTCGCCAACGCCTCGCGCAACTTCGCGCAGGACAAGGATACCGATCTGCAAGTGGGTACGGCGCCGTTTATGACTGCAGCGCTGGGTGCACTTTACCGCAGCGGGCCGGTCAACCTGTCGGTTGTCGATAAATACATTGGCGCCCAATATGCCGATGATGGCGAACCGGCGGATCTGCGTATCCCCGGCTACAACACCGCGATTATCGCGGGCAGCTATGATTTCGGCAACTTGTCCGTTGGCTTCAGCGTCTCGGATCTGTTTAACAGCACCAAGGTCACCAAGATTGATGTGAATGGCGCGCCGTATGACCAGTACCATTTCCAGCCTGGCCGCGAATTCAGCATCAGCGCGACGGTCCGACTCTGAACCCATGGCGACAAGCGAAGCGATGCGTCTGGCAAGGGCGGTTCCAGCGTGGCTGGTCTTGCTCGGCGCGTCGCTGCTCACTTGCGGGCACGCAGAAACTGCGGTCGCGCAACCGGCCCCTCAGATCGAAGCGCGCTACGTCGTCATGGGGCCGGACGGTGAAGCGCGCGCGCGGGTAATCACGGCGGCGGGCACCTGCCCGGCGCTGGTTGTCGACGGCACCGCGATGGTGATGGAGTTGCGCGCAGCTGCCGCAACGGAGCCGCAGCGCCCGACCAAGTCGAGCCCGCAAGATAGCAAGCCCTCGGCCTTCCCCGTGCGCGTCTGCGAAGCGATCCTGCCGGTGGATGCGCACGCCGCCTCGGCTGAAGGCCTGACGCTACCGATCCCGCGCAAACAGGCGCGCCGGATCGTGGTGATTGGTGATACCGGCTGCCGGCTCAAGGCGGCGGACAATGCCTGGCAGGCGTGCAACGATCCGGCCGCCTATCCGTTTGCGCGGATCGCCGCCCTGGCCGCTGCATGGAAGCCCGATCTCGTAGTCCACGTGGGCGATTACAATTATCGTGAGAACGCCTGCCCGCAGGATCATCCCGGATGCACCGGATCGCCCTGGGGCTATGGCTGGGATACCTGGCAGGCGGACTTCTTCGGGCCCGGCCAACCGCTTCTCGCTGTCGCACCGCTGGTGGCAATCCGCGGCAACCATGAAAACTGCGCTCGCGCCGGGCAAGGCTGGTGGCGCTTCGTCGACCCGCGCCCACTGCAGGCAGGGCACGACTGCAACGATCCTGCCAATGACGCCCAGGCCGATTACAGCCCGGCCTATGCCGTCCCTTTGGGCAGCCGCGCACAGATTGTTGTGATGGATCTATCGGCAGCGGGGACCAGTGCATTCCCGGCCGACGATCCGCGCACCGCCCAGTTCGAAGATAGTTATCGGCAGCTGGCAAGCTTTGCCCGCGGGGCAAACTTCACCTTCGCCGCCGACCATTACCCGGTGCTCGGCGTCGCAGCAAAAGAGCAGCAGGGCGCGACCGGCTTTGATGCCGGCAATCGCGCGTTGCAGGGCGTCTTTGCGCGGCTCAATCCACACATTATCCCCCCCGGCGTCGATGCCTTGCTCGCCGGCCATATCCACTTGTGGCAACAGGTCGACTTCGGCGGCAAGCAGCCAAGCCAGTTCATTGCCGGTTTTTCGGGCACGCAGGAAGACGTGGTCCCGTTGCCGCGCAAACTGCCGAGCGACGTATCGCCCGCGCCTGACGCCGCGGTGCGCGATTTCCACGCGATCGTCGATGCCTTCGGGTTCATGACGCTCGAGCGCACCGGCTCCCGGTCATGGCGCGCGACGGTATATTCGGTGACCGGAGAAGTAATGCAACGCTGCCGTCTTCGCGGCCGCCGCTCGCACTGCGGCGCCGCCTGATTGCCGCCATGGCTTAGCGGGTGTAGCTTCCTCCCCGGAGTTGCTGGGGAGGAACGCCGTGAACAAGCTGATACCGCTACTCGCGCTGATTGCCGCGCCTGCCGCCGCGCAGGAAGCGCAGGTCTATTTCGCCTCGAGCGCGTGGCCGGTCGAGACGGCGGGGCGCACCTGCTCGATGTCCCATGCCGCCAACGACGGCAGCGATGCGCTGACCATCGCGTATGACGCCGCTTCGGGCGAAGTGGCGCTGACCGCGGAGACCGATTCCGCCGCGCCCTCGCTGCCCGCCAGCGGGACGGTGCAGTTCGCGATCGTGTTCCTCCAGAATGGCCGCACCGCGTATGACGACCAGTGGGGATCGCGCACTTTCAGCTATCGCCGCGAGGGCACGACGGCACGTTTCACCACGCGCTTTGCCGGCGAGCCAAACGTGCGCCAGATCTTCGCCGACCTGGGCGCGAGCCATGATGTGGGCTTCCTGCAGCAACGGCAGGCGGTGATGTCGACCAACCTCGAACTGGCCGACGCCTCGCTGCGCAAGCTGCAGGAATGCGCGCGCCGGGCGATCGCCGCCAATTGAGCGCACGTCCGCACTAGCCAAGCCGCGCGCCCGC
>JBDSDZ010000004.1:0-16558 GCA_039920345.1 Croceibacterium sp. | reverse complement strand
TCAGTAACCCAGGATCGCCTTGACCTCGAGGTATTCCTCCAGCCCGAACACGCCGTATTCGCGGCCGTTGCCCGACTGGCGATAGCCGCCGAACGGCGCGTGGCGCGACCAGGCGGGGTAGTTGATGTGGACTTGCCCGGCGCGGATGCGGCCCGCCACGCGGCGGGCGCTTTCCAGACTGGCGGACTGGACGTGGCTGCTGAGGCCGTAGACGGTGGCGTTGGCGATGCGGACCGCGTCTTCTTCGTCCTGGTAGGGCTGGATGACGATAACCGGCCCGAAGATTTCTTCCTGCGCGATGCGCATGTCGGGCGTGACTTCGGAGAACACCGTCGGGCGCGCGTAATAGCCGCGGTTGAGGCCCTGTGGCAGGCCGAGCCCGCCGCACACCAGCTTGGCGCCTTCGTCGATGCCCGACTGGATCAGGCCTTGCACTTTTTCGAACTGCGGCTTGTTGGCGAGCGGGCCGAGCACCGCCTGCTCGTCGAGCGGATCGGTCACCAGGATGCTGCCCGCTGCCTCGGCCGCCAGCGCTTCGACTTCTGCCAGCCGCGCGGCGGGGACCACCATGCGGGTGGGAGCGGCGCAGGACTGGCCGACATTACGCATCCCGCCGAGTATTCCCTTGGGCACCGCGCCGGCGAAATCGGCATCGGGCAGGAACACGTTGGGCGACTTGCCGCCCAGTTCCTGCACCACGTGCTTGACCGTTGGCGCTGCCGCTGCGGCCACCAGCACGCCCGCCCGGGTCGATCCGGTGAAGCTGACCATGTCGACGCCGGGATGGGCGGACATCGCCGCGCCGACCACTTCGCCGGTGCCGTTGACCAGGTTGAACACGCCCCCCGGGGTCCCGGCATCGTGCATGACTTGCGCAAACAGCAGCGCGGTAAAGGGGGACAACTCGCTCGGCTTGAGCACCACGGTGCAGCCCGCGGCCAGCGCCGGGGCGACCTTGGCGGTGATCTGGTACAGCGGCCAGTTCCACGGCGTAATCGCGGCGACCACGCCAATCGGTTCGCGGCGGACGTGGATGCCGTGCACTTCGCTGTCGAACGAAAAATCGCGCAGGGCGTCGATCGCGGCGCGCACGTGCTCGATCCCGAAGTGGACTTGGCCCGCGCGGGCAAAACTGATGGCGGCGCCCATTTCGGCGACGATGGCCTGCGCGAAGGCCTCGGCGCGTTCCTCCAGCAAGTCGCGGATACGCTCCAGTAACGCCAGCCGATCGGCCACGGAGCTCTGCGAGAAGCTGGCGAACGCGCGGGTTGCGGCGGCCACCGCCAGGTCGACATCGGCTGGCGAACCAGCGGCAATGTGCCCGAACACTTCTTCCGATGCCGGATTGACCACCGCGATGCGCGGCGCGTCGGCACGATCGGTCCAGGCGCCGTCGATATAAAAGCGGGTATCGTCGGTCATGGGCATCGGCAATCCTCTTGAGCGCGTGTTTCGGGCGCTGTGCCACGTCCGCTTGCGCGATGCGAGGCCCATTGCACCCTTTCATCAACGCGCTAAACTCTCCCGAAAAGCAGCTTCGGGGAGGAGCGTATGGCGTTTCGGAAACTACTGGGCGGACTGGCGCTGCTAGGCGGCCTGACGCTGGCAACGCCGGTCATGGCGCACCATTCGTTCGCGATGTTCGACAACACGCGCTCGATCACGCTACACGGCACGGTCACGCGGTTCCAGTGGACCAATCCGCACGGCTATCTTGAACTCGATGCCGACGATGGCAAAGGCGGCACGCGCCATATCACGATGGAAATGACCAGCCCGAACATGATGTCGCGCGGCGGCTGGACCTCGCGCACGATAAAGACCGGCGACGTGGTGACGGCGATTATGTCGCCGCTGCGGGACGGGCAACCAGGCGGGCTGCTGCTGGAAGTGACCTTGCCCAATGGCCGGGTGATGCTGCCGGGCGTGCCCAACGCGGCACGTTACAAGCGCACACCGTGAGGCAGGGTATGAGCATGGTTTCGAAATCGATTGTGGCCGCAGCCTTGCTCGCTGTTGCTGCTGCGCCGGCGCTCGCGCAAAGCTCGGCCACGCCGGACTTCACCGGAACCTGGGAACGCTATCCGTCAATGGGCGAGACGGCGGACCCGCGTTATGCGCCCACGGCAATCCCGGATCCGCCACTCAAGCCGGAATACAGCGAGGAATGGCGGATCAACCAGGCCAAGCTGGCGCAGCGGGTCGAGGAAGGCCAGCCGGCGGGCGACAACTACGTCCACTGCATCCCCGATGGCATGCCGGCGATGATGATGGGCATGTTCCCGATGGAAGTCATGCAGCGGGCCGATCAGGTCAACATCACCCAGGAAGCCTTCAACCAGACCCGCCGTATCTACATGAACCAGCCGCTGCCCAAGTGGGACGAGGTGGACCCCAGCTTCTTTGGCCAATCGGTCGGGCACTGGGACGGCGATACGCTGGTGGTGGAGACTACCGGCGTGAAGGACTACGTCACCTTCCGCTGGGCCCCGCATTCGGAATCGATGAAAATCACCGAACGCCTGAGTTTGCTGGCGCCGGGTTACCTGAAGGACGAAGTGACGGTCGAAGATGACCACCTCGCCCGTCCGTGGACCTGGGCATGGACCTTCCGCAAGATGCCCGGATACAAACTCCAGGAATACGTCTGCGAGGACAACCGCGAGTACGTCGACGAAACCGGCGGCACGCGGCTGAGAGTGGACGGGGAGTAGGGGGCCTTACCCGAAATCCACCGGGTACGGCTTGAGCTCCCCGCTCTCGTAGCGCTTCTCAAGGCCCGGGGTGCCGTTTTCCATCACCATCAGCATCGAGCGCTTGGGTGAAAAGCCCTGGTGGCGGATGTCGGCGGGCATGGCGCAGACGTCGCCCGATTTCATCACGATCCGGCCGCGCGGGGCGCCGGTGTTCTTGTCGGCGATGTTCCAGTGGATCTCGTCGGTCAGCTGGATGAACCACTCGTTGCGGTCGTTGCCGTGGATCACCGGCAGCATGTGCTCCTCGCTCGTCACGCAGCAGATGCTCGCGCCGGTGATGGCGGTGAAGCTGGGATTCCAGGTCACATCCGCCCGGGCGATGTGATCGAACAGGTTGATCGCGTGGAGCTGGCCTTCGAAGCCCGGCTCGCAGGCAATATCGGGGGTGTCGAACTCCATGTCGGCAAACGCGCGGTTGATCGAGTGGCCGGTTTCGTCCGAGCGCACCGGGGCATCGCCTTCGAGGCCGAGCATCCGGGTGGCAGGGCGGAACCCGCGCACCAGCTCGTCGGTCCGCTCGGTGGTCTTGGAGCCGAGCGGAGAGCCGGTTTCGAGGGGCGCGTTCAAGGGATCGTAGCCTTCGTTGATCCAGTTGCGCGCAATCGTTTCGAACGCCTGGCTGACTACCTCGGCGGTGAAGGTCTGCAGGTGGTCGATCCCCTGCGCCTTGTAGTGCTGATCGTACGAACCGGCGAACACGTCCACCGTGCCATAGTGATTGGTGGTGCCGAACACGTCGTCAAAGAAGATCCAGCCGTAGAAGAAGCCCCACCCGATATCGCGCACCATCGCCCGCAGGAAGCGGTCGATTTCGATGATGTGGTTGCCCTTGGGCCATTCGATATGGGCGAAGTATTCGTCGCGCCGGAAGGTGAAATCGCCCAGCTGAAAGCTGTCGTAGCCGGTGTCGGGATCGGTCCCGGTGGCGGTGATGCCAGTTGCCTGAACGTCCATCATGCGTCTCCTGCCATCGTGCAAATATCGGCCCAGCGCTCGATCGTGAGCGGGCCCACAGCGGTCTGCACCAGCGCCACGGCGGGCGCATTCGAGGTCAGCTGGTAGGCAGAACCCTTCGGCAGCAGCACCTGGTGGCCCCGCCGCGCGGTGACCCGCCCCATGCGCGGTCCGTTGGGCTCGGCTCCTAGTTGCGCTGCGCCGCCATCATGGCCGGGCACCTGTTCGTCGGCCAGCTTGATGAAATTGAACGTCGCTTCGCCGTCCATGACAATCGCGAATTCATCGTGCGGCGCGGCGTACCACGGCGATTCGCCTTCGATGCGAATGACTTCGGCGACGTATTCGAGGTTGCGGGCCACCGCCACGCGCTCGAACGGCTGCGATTTTCCGGCGACTTCGAAGATGTTCGAGAAGGCGTATTTCCTGAGGTCATCGCGCAGTTCGATCACGCCTTTGTTGTAGGCGTCGAGCGAGCCGATATGCGTTTTGTAGGCCACCGCTGAATTCTCCCGATGCATGGCTGCTTGGGCAGCTTTGAGGCCATCGTATCACCCAGCGCCTTGAGGGCAATCGGTAACCTGAGGGCCGAACCTAGCCGCTGGTCCAGTCGGCCACGACGGTCCCGTCAGGGCGCTGCAGCGAGACATGATCGAATGCCGCCGAGGCGACGCACGCCGGCGCGGCGTCTGCACTTTCGACCTTACAGGCGATCACCCGGCCATCGGGCAGCGCGGCCAGGCGTCCTGACAGCACCAGGTTGTAGCCCTGCGCGCTGGGCTGTTCGCCCTCGGCCAGTTTGACCGTCGCCTCGTAGGCCCGGTTTTCGCGCCGCAGGGTGCGCGAATCCTCCGCCGTGAAGAAGTGCGCCAGGCCGATAACCGGGGCTGGGGCAACCAGCTTGGGCGCGGGACTGGGGTTCGCTGCGGGAACCGGTATGGGCGAGGCGCTGGCAGCATCGCTGACCGTGGGAGCCACTTGCGCCTGAACCTGCGGGCAGGCCGCGCCAAATAGCCACGGGCGTCGGAGCAGGAAGCCCTCGGCGGCCTCGAACTGCGCGAAGGCGGGCCCCGATACCAGCGGGTTGCCGGTGGTCAGGTCGGGCCGGATCTTGACCCGCAAGACGCGGGTGCTTTCGTTAAAGGTCCAGTCGCGCGCCTCGCTATCGTTGCCGGGGCAGCCGAATCGCAACGCCACTTCGAAGCGCCGGCCGGCAAGCTCGCGCTGGCGATCGCCATCGTCCACCCCCAACGCGAAATCGCTGGCGGCGCGGCCAACTGCCAGCAGCAAGCCTTCGCGGGTAAGGGGCAGATCGACCACCGGCAGGGTGGGCAAGCTCGTATCCGTCGCCGATGGACTTGGCTGGGAGTCGGGATCATTGCCGACGACACGGCACGACGCCAGCAGCACGCTGATCGCCAGCAATCCCAAGCTCTTGCTCAACATCGACATCGGCGGGGCGATAGCACGATTGCTGACAAGAGCGAACCGGGGCGCTTGGACAAGGCGCTGTAAACCCTCCATAAGCGGCTCATGACAGCCAGTCAGTTGATCACGCTTGCGGTTCTGGCGGCCGTCATCGTGGCGCTCATCAAGGACAAGATCCGCTCCGACATCGTGGCGCTGGCTGGCGCTGCGGTGCTGCTGATGACCGGCGTAGTGCGCCCGGTCGAAGTGCAGGGCGCGTTTGCCAGCCCGGCGATTATCGCGCTCGCCTCGCTGTTCGTGATTGCCTACGCGATGGAAGTGTCGGGCCTGCTCGATGCCGCGATCCGCAAGCTGACCGGCCTGTGCGAGCGGATCGGCAAATCGGGCCTGTGGATCATGATCGGCCTGTCAGGCGCTGCCTCCGCCTTCCTCAACAACACCCCGATCGTGGTCCTGGCGGCCCCGGTGGTGCGCGATGTCGCGCGAAAGATTGGCCTTTCGCCCAAGACCTTCCTGATCCCGCTGTCCTATGCTGCGGTGCTGGGCGGGACCTGCACCCTGATCGGCACCTCGACCAACCTGCTGGTCAACGACATGGCGGCGGTGTCGGGCCAGCCGCGCTTCGGGATTTTCGAGATTACACCAGTGGGCGTGACCGTGGCGCTGGTCGGCGGACTGTACCTGTTGCTGTTCGGAGCGCGGCTGGTGCGAGCGGACGAGCCCGACGCCACGGCACCGACAGAGGTCGACTTGCGCGAGCCGGGCCTCGCGGGCGGACAGATCGGCAGCGCCTTGTCGTTCTCCGAACGCGCGCCGTTAAAGCCGCTTGCCGCGATGGCGTCGGCCGGGACCTTTGTGGCGGTGATCGCGCTGGCCGCGTTCAATGTCGCCCCGATCGCGGCCTGCGCGTTTGCCGGGGCGGTGCTGCTGATCCTGACGCGGGTAATCACCGCGGACGAGGCCTATTCCGGCCTCCGGCCCGAAGTGCTGGTGCTGATCGCGGGCATGGTCGTGCTCGGCATTGCGCTCGACGTGACCGGGCTTGCCGCTGCGGTGACCCGGCTGATGATCGGCTCGCTGGACGAGTTCAGCCCGCTACTGGCACTGATCATCGTTTACGGCGCCACGCTGTTCGCCACCGAACTGCTGTCCAACGCCACGGTTGCGGTGCTGTTCACGCCGATCGCGGTGTCGATAGCCGAGGCACTGGGGGTCAGCCCGCGGCCGTTCCTGGTGGCGGTGATGATGGGCGGCAGCGCCGCTTTCGCCACCCCGTTCGGCTACCAGACCAATGTGCTGGTTTACCAGATGGGCGGCTACAATTACCTCGATTTCGTGCGCGTCGGGATCCCGCTCAACCTGATTACCTGGGCCGTGGGCGTGGCCGCGATCCAGCTCTGGTTCCCGTTCTAGGCTGCGACCGGCGGAACCTAAGTGCCGTCTGATCTATTCAGTCAGCCATGGGGAACAGCGAAACCGATCAATACCCGCTTACAGGGCGGTTCCTCATGGGGCGTCTGCGCCACGCGATGACCGATGCCGAGAAGGCCCTGGTCGAATCGCTGATCGAACGGACAGAACGGCACACGACGCCCAAGTGCATCCTGTCGCGCGGCGAAGTGGCCGAACACTCGACGCTGGTGATTGAAGGCTATGCCATGCGATCAATCACCGAAGACGGGCGCCGTTACATCGTCGGGCTGCAGGTTCCTGGCGACTTTACCGACTTGCATGGTTTTGCCCTCAAGCGGCTCGACCACGATATCGTCACCGTTGGCGATACGCTGGTCGGTTATGTGCCGCACGCCCGGATACAACATGTGCTCGCCACCAATCCCCACCTCACCCGGCTGCTGTGGTTTGCCGCGCTGGCCGATGCCGCCGTTCACCGCCAGTGGATCCTCAAGCTGGAACAGCTGACCGCGCCGCGCCGCGTGGCGCATATCTTCGCCGAGCTGTGGAAGCGGCTCGACCTCGTCGGGCTCGGGCGCAAGGACGGGCTCCGGCTGCCGCTGACCCAGACTGACCTGGCCAATATGTGCGGCACCACCCCGATCCATATGAACCGCGCGCTGGCCCAGCTCAGGAAGCTGGGCATCGCGGAATTTCGCCGGGGTACGGTCTACATTGCCGACCGCGACAAGCTGGAAGCCTTCGCGGATTTCAATGCCGACTATCTTTATGGCGAAGGCAGCCTGCACATCCAGGACTTGCTCTCCCCCGGCGCAGTGGTCGCCGAACCCGCGCTGGCGTAAGCTGCGGCGGCAGGCGAACACGCGCCCGGCACCAGAGTTGGCCATGTGATGACCGTCAGCCGCAACCCTTCCGCCACCCTTGCCGCGCCCGGCTATGCGCCGCGGCGCCGCCCGCGGTGGGGCACGCTGGTGCTGATCGTGCTGCTGCATATTGCCGCGCTGGCGGGCCTCGCGCGGGTGTTCGCGCCCGATTTCACCGCCGCCGCGATCGAGAAGGCGACCTCGCTGGTCACCGTTTCCATCACCGCGCCGCCCGATCCGGCCACCCCGCCGCCGGAACCGAAGCCAAAGCGTGACGAAGGCGCAGCGGCCGAAGCGGGCAAGAAGGCGATGGCGCGCGAAGTTGTCGCCCCCAAGGCGCCCTTGCCGCGGCCAAACCCGGCCCCGCGCGCGTCATCCACGGGCACGGCCAACAGTTCGGGCGCCAGCGAGCAGGGGGCGGGGACCGGTGCGGGCGGCGAGGGCAGTGGCAGGGGCAGCGGGCGCTCAGGCAGCGGCGCCGGCATCGCGGTGACCAAGCCCGAAAAGATCGCCGGCGATATCAACGACGCGCGCGACTACCCCGTCCCGCCCGGCGGACGCGCGGCGCGGCGCGGGCACGAAGTCGTGGTTTACATGACCGTGGGCGTGGATGGCCGCGCGCGCGATTGCCGGGTGGTCCAGCCCAGCCCCGATGCCGAGGCCGACCGTATCACCTGCCGCCTGGCCGAAGACCGCTTCCGTTTTCGCCCGGCGCGCGATGCCAACGGTGATCCGGTGGCGGCGCAATACGGCTGGCGCCAGCGCTGGTTCTGATGACTTATCGGCCGGTCGTGCCTACATTGGCTTCTCCCCCGTCCGCCCGAAGGATTCGCAAGCAATGGCAGTGATTTACCCCGTCGTTCTGTGCGGCGGCAGCGGCACCCGATTGTGGCCGCGCAGCCGCAAGAGCGCGCCCAAGCCGTTCCTGCCGCTGATCGACGAACTGACCCTGTTCCAGGCGACCCTGGGCCGCTGCGCCGAGGCTGAGCGGTTCGCCCCGCCGATCGTGGTCACCGGCACCGCGCATCTCGCCCATGTGGAAACGCAGGCCGCCGCGTTCCCCGGTACCCGCGTCATCGTCGAACCCGAGGCCAAGAACACCGCCGCCGCCATCGCGCTTGCCGCAGAGCGCCTGCCCCCCGACGCGATCATGCTGGTGTGCCCGAGCGACCACCATATCGCCAATGTCCCGGCCTTTCGCGAAGCCGCCTGCGCCGCCGCTGGTTTGGCGGCCGACGACTGGCTGGTGGCCTTCGGGATCGAACCCGACGCGCCCGAGACCGGCTTTGGCTACATCCGCCGCGGCGCACCGCTCGAAGGCGGCTACGCGGTCGAGCGCTTTGTCGAAAAGCCCGACCGCGCCAATGCCGAGCGGTTTCTCGAAGAAGGCGGCTACAGCTGGAACGGCGGGATTTTCGTGTTCCGCGCCGGGGCATTCCTGGCCGAGTTGGCGCAGCATCGCCCTGCGCTCGCCGAAGCCGTGCATCGCGCGGTCGAAGCCGGGCATGAGGACGGCGCGGAGTTCCATCCCGATGCCGCCGCCTTTGCCGCCATCGAGGGCGAATCGGTCGACTACGCGGTGATGGAAGAAACCGCGCGCGCGGCGATGGTGCCGGTGGCGATGGGGTGGTCCGACATCGGCAACTGGCAGGCGCTGCGCGATGCCCGCACCGGGGACGTAGACGGCAATCGCACCCGCGGCCGGGTTGAACTGGTCGATTGCCGCAATGTACTGGCCGAAACCGACGGCCCGCGCATTTCGGTCATCGGGCTGGAGGATATCGCCATCGTCGTCGATGGGGACGAGATCCTCGTCACCACGATGGCAGGGGCGCAGAAAGTCGGCAAGCTCAGCGGCGCGGTCAACCAGTAAGCCTCAGCTTTCGCGCGAACTGACGAATTCTTGCAGCACCCTGGCCAGGTCTTCGTTGGTATAAGGCTTCTGCAGCACGCCCCGCGCTTTCGCCCCAACGCCCGAGACATTGGCCACCGCATCTCCATAACCGGTGACGAACCAGAACGGGATGCCCAGCTCGCCCAGCCGTTCGGCAATCCGCTCGCTCGATTCGCTGCCGAGGTTGTAGTCGAGCAGCGCCAGTTGCGGCGGATCGCTGCCGATCGCTTCGAGCGCATGGCGCACGCTGCCGGCCACCGTCACCTGCTCGATCCCGAACTGGCGCAGCGCGTCCTCGGCATCGAGCGCGATGATCATGCTGTCTTCGACCAGCAACACTTTGCCGATACCGGCTCCGGGACGACCACCCGTCGCGGTGCTCATGCTGTCGTCGTTTGCACGGGCCCAAACGCGGGAAGCGTCACCACGCATGGGCAATGCCTGACGGCCAATTCGACAACCACTGGAACGAATACCCCCACTCAGGAAGCGACGGCAGGCTGGCTTCCAACCCTGCCTTCGCTCTAATAGGGTCTTAATCGCCGATGCAGGGTTCCGTTCCGGCGCGGCGCAGGAGGTAACGAGGCAACATGGGTTCGACGGGGTTGATTGCCCAGACCATCCAGTTGGCGCTGGCGCCGGTGTTCGTGCTGGTCGCGATCGGCAATATCATGAACATCCTCTCGACCCGGCTGGGCCGGATCGTCGATCGGTCGCGGCTGTTGCAAGGCCTGCACCCCGAAACCTCCGGCGACGAACACGATAAAGTCGTGCGCGAGATTCGCCTGATCGATCTTCGCATTCACCTGATCGGGCGGGCAATCCTGCTGTTGGTGGTGGCGTGCCTGAGCGTGGGCGTGACCGTGGTGCTGCTGTTCATTGAGGACTTCGCCGCGATCAACCTCAAGCCTTACGTGGCGACGACATTCATCCTGGCGCTGGCGCTGCTAATGAGCGCGCTGGTCCTGTTCCTGCGCGAAACCCGGCGAGCCACCGCAGCTCTGCGGATTCCGGACATGTATCTGGAACCGGAGCGCAAGCTCTAGCCAGTCTCAGGCAGTCGGGGGTGCGAGCAGGACCTGGCCCTGCTGGCGGATCGCGGCTTCGACGATCGGGCGGATGAACCCCAGCGCGGGTGGCAGTTCAAGCTTGAACAGCACCTGCTGCTCTTCCACATCGACATGGCCGCGGATCACCTGGCCCATCGCGGTGATGGTCATCGCCATCCGGTCTTCGCTCGGCCACGACGTCTGGACGTCGGCCATGCCGCCCGGAATGCCATCGGCAATCGTGTGGCTGCGCGACTTGAGCCGCTGGCGCACGGTCTCCTTGCCAAGGGTATGGGGAATGGCGACTTCCATCAGGGCTCCTGTCGGCTTGGCTGCGGCAGCGCGGCGGGTTCGTCGTCGGCGCCGTACTTGTAATCGAGATAGCGGGTGCGGATCGCGAGATCGTCGATCGCGCCGTCGGCCAGTTGCCGGGTCACGCGGTCGATTTCGTGGCTGATCTTGCCCAGGCTCTCGGTCAGTTGCTGGTCGGGCGTGGCGCCGCTGCGCGCTTCCTTGCGCAATTGCGCCGGGATCTTGCGATAGGCATCGACCATCTCGGGCAGGGTTTCGCCCACCAGCTTGCGAGTTTCGACCGCGGCGGGATGGAGCGGTTCGATATGCTCCAATTGCAGCCCCAATGCATCGAGCTGGACCCCGATTTGGTCAACCAGCGTCACGGCCGGCGGCGGCAGGGCGGGGCGCTGATGTTCGAGCCACAACTCTGTCCGCGCGACCATGTGGCGCACGTCGCCAGTGTTCAGGTCATCCCGCCGCGGCACTTTGACGCGGGGGAAATTGGAAAACAGGAAGGTCGCGGCAACGACCGCCAGGAACGCCACCATGATGCCAGTGAAGCCGATCCCGTCGAGCACGATTCCGGCCACCATCGAGGCGAGCACAATGGCCAGCAGCGCGCCGCCGATCAGCTTGATCCGGGTCATCAGGTTGCGCTGCTTGACCTCGGCCGAACCGCGCCCGATCGACGCCATGCGGCGATGCCGTCCGCCGGTGCGGTTATCGCGCAGCAGCGAGCGGCCTTCCTCGAACAAGCGGTCGCTCTGGGGGGTCAAGTCTTGCGGCATTACTCGAGCGTCAGGAGCGATGGTTCGCTGGGGATCTTGGACGCCTGCGCCTGGCCTTCGGCGCGGGCGATGTAGCCCTTCGACTTGGCCACTTCATCGGTCAGCACTTCGACCGTCTGCTTCATGTTGGCGAGCGCCTTGATCTTGAAGGTATCGACCTCGTCCATCGTGTCATAGATGTTCTGGAACGCGCGTTGCAGCGTTTCCAGAGGAATCGTGCTGGCGGCGGCCTGTTCGTGGATCTTGGCGGTATTGTCGCGCAGCAGCTTGCCGGTGGAATCGATGATCCCGGCGGTGGTTTCATTGAGCGAGGTGATCTGCTGCAACACCAGCCGCTGGTTGGTCATCGCCTGCGCCACGGTCACCGCGGTACGCAGCGCGCCCACGGTGGTGGTGCTGGCGCGATCGACGCCCTTGACCAGTTCGACGTTGTTCTTCTTCACCAGGTCGAGCGCGAGGTAGCCCTGCACCGTCACCGCCATCTGCGTCAGCAGGTCCTGCGTGCGTTGGCGAACATAGAACAGCGCGGTTTCGCGGATCGCCTTGGCCTTGGCCGGATCGCTGTGGTCGAGATTGTCGGCTTCTTCTTCCAGCCGGGTGTCGAGCGTGCGGGCGATGTGGATCATCTGCTCCAGGTTGCCCATCGCTTCCCACAGCTTCTGGCGCTCCACGTCGATCGCGGCGTTGTCCATCAACAGTTCGTCCTTGCCGCTCGAAAGGCGGGCGAGGATCGAGGAGATGTGGCCCTGGGCCGAGGTGTAGCTGTCGAAGTAGCGTTTCAGCTTGTTGCCAAACGGGATGATGCCGAGGAACTTGCGACCCGAGCTCATCTTGCCCTGGCGGCCGGGATCGAGGTCTTCGACCGTGCGGCGCAATTCGGCGAGGTCTTTGCCGACGCCCGTTTCCTGGTCCATCGCGCGCACCGGGCGGTCGAGGAAGCGGTTGGACATCTGCGCCGCGGTCGACAGTTCCTTGCGGCCCATGCCGGTGATCTGGTCCACCTTCTTGCCGAAATCGGGCGAGCTGGCATCGAGCGCGATGAGTTCATTGATGAAGCCATCGACTTTCTCGTCGAGCTTGCTCTTCTTCTCGGCATCGACCGGGACCAGGCCCGAAGCCCGCTCCGGGGCAATGACAGGCACAGGGTCGGGCGGCGTCAATTCGAGATCGCCTGCAACCTTGGTCTCGGTCTTGTTGCTCGTCGCCATTCCCACTCCCCTATCCGGCACGTTCAACTGTATTAGGTAGGCAAGACACGCATTTCAAGCGTTTCACGCCACAGCATTTCCGCCATAGTGGGGGCCAATGCAATGGGAGAAGCCAGCAATGGCGAGCGAAGCGCCGGCCGGCTTGATGCACTGGCCGAGCCACTATGTCGAAGCATGGCAGCGTTGGTGGCATGCGCACGTTTCCGACACGGTCGACCAGGCCGAGGTGATCGCCAGCCGCCATGCCGAGTGCGGTCTGAGCGGCCGCTACCTGTTCATGCTGGCAATGTCGGCCGGCATCGCGATCCTTGGCCTGCTGCTGTCGTCCCCTGCAGTGGTTATCGGGGCGATGTTGCTGTCCCCCCTGATGGGTCCGATCATCGGGCTCGGTTTCGCGCTGGCGATCGGCGATTTCGACTGGTTGCGCCAAGCAGCCCGCACGCTGGCCGTCGGCGCGCTGCTGGGCGTAGCACTGTGCGCGGTCGTGGTCCTGCTGTCGCCGCTGCAGAACGTGACCAGTGAAATTGCGGCGCGCACCCGGCCCAATCTGTTCGACCTGCTGGTGGCGCTGTTTTCGGCCATGGCGGGCGCCTATGCGATGATCCGCGGGCGCGAGGGGACGGTCGTCGGCGTGGCGATTGCCACCGCCTTGATGCCGCCGCTGGCGGTGGTCGGTTTCGGCCTCGCGACCCTCAACTGGACGGTGTTTTCGGGCGCGCTGCTGCTGCTCGTCACCAACCTGATGACGATTGCGCTGACCGCGGCGCTGATGGCGCGATTCTACGGCTTCAGCCGTGCGCTTTCGCCTCAGCAGACACGCTTCCAGACGATCCTCATCGTGCTGGCGTTCATGGCCCTGGCGATCCCGCTCGGGTTTTCGCTTCGCACGATTGCGTGGGAGGCCAACGCCTCGCGCCTGATCAATGCCGCGCTGGCCAAGGCTTATCCGAACCGGGTGCGGCTGGCGCAAGTTGACATCGATTACCGCAGCCAGCCGATCGCGGTCACGGCGACAATCTTCACGCCGCAATTGCGCAGCACCGCCGAAGGGGAGGCCGAAAAAGAGATTCTCGATGCGCTGGGCCGGCCAGCCGACGTCACGCTCACCCAGTTCCAGGTCGGGACCAGTGCCACTGCACAGGAACAGGCGGAACTGGCCGCGGCGCAGGAACGCGAGAGCGAAGGTGTGCTACAAGCGCAGCGGCTTGCCGGCCGGCTGGCGATCATCGCCGGGGTGGCGCAAAGCGAGGTAATCGTCGATCGCGACAATCACCGGGCGATCGTCGCAGCCAGGGCTTTGCCCGGGGCGGGTCTGGCCACTTATCGTGAACTCGAGCGGCGCATTTCCGCGGGCGAAGAGGGGTGGACGATCCAGATCAAACCGCCGCTGCGTCCGCTCCCGTCGGTCGAGCTCAAGGACGGCAAATCGAGCGATGCCGGCGACGCAGTGCTGGCGCTGGCCACGTGGGCCGCGCAGCGCGAAGGCGTCGGCGTTCTGGTCAGCGGCCCGGCCAAGCCTGCGGCGGACGTGGTCTCCGCCCTGAAGGAAAACGGGGTCGATGCCAGCCGCAGCGGCAGCGGATCGGCGAGGCAAGTGACACTGAGGTGGGACCTGGCCGATTCCGGATAGCCGCGCGCCCGCGATGAGCTAAGGGCCGCGTCAGCCCGGGAATTCCGCGGCGGGAGGGAGTTTGCTATGCCAACCGAAATGCTGGTCCTGGGTCTGGGTGCCGTGCTGCTGCTGGCTCATGTCCTGATCGCGGGTAACGTGCGCACCAGGCAGTACAGCACCGACTGGAACATGGGCGCACGCGACGAAACCATGCCGCCGCTCAATCCTCTGGCGGGCCGGCTGGTGCGTGCCCAGGCTAATTACCTGGAGACCCTGCCGCTGGTCATCATCGCGCTGGTTGGCGTGACGCTGGCGGGCAAGGCCACGCAATGGACCGGGATTGCCGCATGGGTCTGGCTGGCGGGGCGGGCGATCTACCTGCCGCTCTACGCCGCCGGTATCCCCAAGATCCGCACGCTGGTGTGGTCCATCGCCTCGCTCGCGATGGTGTTCGTGCTCGGCGTGTTCCTGCTTGGTCCGGTGACGGGATAGGTCAGGCGGCGAGGTCGAACGGTTCGATTTCGCCCGACAGGTAAAGCCGCTTGGCCTTGGCGCGGCTGAGCTTGCCCGAGCTGGTGCGCGGCAGGCTGCGCGGCGGGACCAGTTCGACCACGCAGTTCATGCCGGTGATCGAGCGCACCTTGTCGCGGATCGTTTCGCGCAGCCGCAGCCGCTCTTCCGGGTCGGACACGCGGCAGTGGACCAGCACCGCGGGTGCTTCCTCGCCATTCTCGGTCTCGACCGCGAAGGCGGCAATGTCGCCGTGGTTGAAGCCCGGCAATTGCTCCACCGCCCATTCGATATCCTGCGGCCAGTGGTTCTTGCCGTTGATGATGATCATATCCTTCGCCCGGCCGACGATGAACAGGTAGCCATCGGCCATGTAGCCCATGTCGCCGGTGTCCAGCCAGTCATCCACCAGGCACTCTTCGGTCGCCTCGGGATTGCGGAAGTAGGAATGCATCACGCTGGGGCCGCGGCACCAGACCTTGCCGATCTGGTGATCGCCGCGAAGCTTGTCCTTCTCGCCGCGAATCTGGACGTCCATGTCGGGCAGCGGTTTGCCGCAGTTGACGATGGCGCGGTAACGGGCCGGGCGGCTGAGATCGCGCGGGGTGCCGCTCAGGCGTTCTTCCTCAACCAGTTCGATGCGGATGCCTTCGCCCGGCGGCATCACCGTTACCGCCAGCGTCGCTTCGGCCAGGCCATAGCTGGGCGTGAAGGCGCTGGCCCTGAAACCGGCATCGGCAAAGGCGTTGACGAAGTTCTGCATCACGTCGGGCCGGATCATGTCCGCGCCGTTGCCAGCCAGGCGCCAGCGCGACAGGTCGAACCGCTCCGCCACGCTCGACTGGCTGGAGATGCGCCGGGCGCAGATGTCATAGCCGAAGGTGGGCGAATAGCTCAGCGTCGTGCCCGCGTTGCGGCTGATCAGGTCAAGCCAGGCGAGCGGGCGGCGGGCGAAATGTTCGGTCTTGAGATAATCGATCGAAACCTGGTTGGCGATCACCGACAGGAAGCAGCCGACCAGCCCCATGTCATGATACCACGGCAGCCAGCTGACGACCCGGTCGTTGGTGCCGATCTCCATCGCCGTGGCATGGCCATAGAGGTTGTGCAGCAGCGCCCGATGGGTAACCGCAACGCCGGTCGGGAAACGGGTCGAGCCGCTCGAATACTGCAAGTAGCAGATGTCGTCCGGATCGGGTTCGGCCAGGGCGACCGGCGGGGCGGCCCGCTCGGTGAAGCTTTCCCAGTCGATCCCGTCACAACCCTGCCGTTCGGCGGCGGCATACGCCATTTCGGAGATTTCCGCCGGATACAGCAGCACCTTGGGATCGGCGCTTTCGAGCTGCACAGCGAGCTGTTCGATGTAATTTTCCTTGCCGCCGAAGGTGGTCGGCAGCGGCAGCGGCACGGGCCAGGCGCCTGCATAAACCGCGCCGCAGAACAGGGCCGCGAAATCGGGGCCGGTTTCGGCGATCATCGCCACCCGGTCACCCTTGCCGATGCCGGCGGCGATCAAGCGGTACGCCATCTCGAGCGCGTCGGTGCGCATCTGGCTGTAGGGGTAGACCGTTTCCAGCGCGCCGCGCGCGTCATGGAAGTTGAGGCCCTTGGCGCTTTTCGCGGCGTAATCCACCGCCGCCGTGAACGTCGGGAATTCCGAACGGATTCGCGGCAGCGAGCAATCATTGGGTGTGGGTACGCGTTCGGTCATTAGTTGAGTGGCAATCCCGTCATCTGCGCGTTCTAGCGGCGCCTGTCCCACAGCAGACAAGTCGCCAATGACTTGCCA
>JBDSDZ010000003.1:0-12901 GCA_039920345.1 Croceibacterium sp. | reverse complement strand
TCTTCCACCGCCAGTTGATCCAGCCACCGCGCGGCAGCGGCCAGATAGGCGCGGACGGTGTGCGGCGAGCGGCGGCGGGCATGGGTGAGGTGGTTGGCCCACTGCTCGAGCAAGTCGGCGCGGGTCATGCCGAAGCCAGCGCGCTGGGCACCAGTTCACCCAGCAATCCGTCGAGCACCGGCATCCCTTGCGGTGTCACCCCGATGCGATCGCCCTCGCGCCATGCGAGGCCGAGCTTGATGTAGAATTCCAGCCGTTCGCGCTCGATGAGACCCGTCGTGTCCAGCGCAAGCCGGTGCCCCAGTGCGGAAAGATCGACACCCTCGCGCAGCCGCAGGCCCATCAGCAGCGCTTCGGCCGCCTGCTCGCCCACCGCCAGCGGTCGCTCCTCGGCCAGGCCGTGGCCGTTGCGGGTGATCGCGTCGAGGAAGTTCTCCGGCTTCTTGTGCCGCCGCGTGGCCAGCGCGCCGCGCCGACCGTGCGCGCCGGGGCCGATACCAAGGTAATCCTGATAGCGCCAGTAAGCGAGGTTATGGCGGCTTTCCTCGCCCGGGCGCGCGTGATTGCTGACCTCGTAGGCGGGCAGTCCGGCGGCCAGCGTGCGCTGGCGAGTCAGCTCGAACAGATCGGCGGCGGGATCGTCGGCCAGCTGGGTGAACGCGCCTTGCCGCACATCGGTGGCAAAGCGCGTGCCGTCCTCGATCGTCAGCTGGTAAAGTGACAGGTGCCCGGTGCCGAGCGCCAACGCCCGCGCTAGCTCGCCGTCCCACGCCTCGGCGCTTTGGCCGGGGCGAGCGTAGATCAGGTCCACGCTGACCCGGCTGAACTGGCGCTGGGCCACGTCGAGCGCAGCGAGGGCCTCCGACACGTTGTGCAGCCGCCCGAGGAAGCGCAGCGCATCGTCTTCGAGCGCCTGCAGGCCGAGCGACACACGGTTGACGCCTGCCGCCGCCAGCGCCGCAAAATTGGCCGCCTCGACCGACGAGGGATTGGCCTCGAGCGTAATTTCGATGTCAGGCGCAAAACCCCATAAGCTCTCCGCCTCGGCCAGCAGCGCCGCGACCAGCGCGGGCGGCATCAGCGAGGGCGTGCCGCCGCCGAAGAACACCGATTCCAGTGTTTCGCCACCCGCCAGCTCTGCCTCATGCCGCATGTCGGTGAGCAGCGCTGATTGCCACGCGGCTACGTCGACCGCGCCGCGTACGTGCGAGTTGAAGTCGCAGTACGGGCACTTCTTGAGGCAGAACGGCCAGTGGATGTAGAGCGCGCGGGCCACGCGCCTTTCAGCCGGTGTTCAGCCCCGCTTGTCAACATTGGGATGCATGTGGACGGGACGCAAACTTGCAGCGCTGCTGGCGCCGCTTATCGCTGTGGGTGCGGCCAGCGGCGCAATTGCCGGGCAGGGCGAGGGGCCGGGCAACCGCTTCGCGCAAGCCCTGCCGGCAGAACACAACCCCGCGCGCGACCAGGTGGGCGTGCCCCATCTGTCGTGGAGCAATAAGCTGGCGCGCGAGGCGCAAGTCTGGGCCGAGCGGCTCGCGCATGACGGACGGATGTACCATTCGACCAACCAGCAATCGGACAACGCGGGCGAGGACTTGTGGATGGGCCAAGTCGCTTACTAGCCTCGCCTATCAGGCGAACTGGTCGGCCACAAACTTGGCGAACGCATCGGCGCGGTGGCTGATGCGGTGTTTTTCCTCAGGATCGAGCTCGGCAAACGTGCGATCGAACCCGCTCGGCACGAACACCGGGTCATAGCCAAATCCCAGTGTCCCGCGCGGCGGCCAGGTCAAGGCGCCATCAGCCCGGCCTTCGTAGATCGCGTGCTCACCATCGGGCCAGGCGAGGGCGAGGACGCAGGAAAACCACGCCTCGCGCGGGGTGTCCGGCCCCTTGGCCTGGAGCAGCCCTTCAACCTTGCCCATCGCCATATACCAGTCGCGCCCCGGCTCCCCTTCGAACCACTGCCGCTCCGCCCAGTCGGCGGTCCACACGCCCGGCCGCCCGTCGAGCGCCGTAACCGACAATCCGCTATCGTCCGCCAGCGAAGGAAGGCCCGAAGCCTGCGCCGCCGCCTGCGCCTTGAGCAGCGCATTGGCGACAAATGTGCGGCCCGTCTCCGCCGGCTCGGGCAACCCGAGCGACCCGGCGGAAATGCAGTCCGGCCCATAAGGTGCCAGCAGCGCAGCGATTTCCTTCAGCTTGCCAGCGTTGTGCGTGGCGATGACCAGTTTGCCAGCGCCAAGCTTGCGGGTCACTTCACCGCCTCATCCTGCGCGGCGAAGATCTTTTCGCAGCCGATGCGGGCGAGGCGCAGGAGGCGCAGCAGGCTTTCCTCGTCGTACGTCGCGCCTTCGGCGGTGGCTTGCACTTCGGCGATCTTGCCGCCGTCGAGCAACACGAAGTTGGCATCGGCATCGGCCGCGCTGTCTTCGGGGTAGTCGAGGTCGAGCACCGGGGTGCCCTGATAGATGCCGCACGAAACCGCCGCGACCCGGCTTTCGATCGGATCGGCCATGATCTTGCCGTCGGCCATCAGCTTGTTAACCGCCAGGCGCAGCGCCACCCAGGCACCGGAAATGGCCGCCGTGCGGGTGCCGCCGTCTGCCTGAATGACGTCACAGTCGAGCGTGATCTGGCGTTCGCCGAGCTTGGTCATGTCCGTGACAGCGCGCAAGGAACGCCCGATAAGCCGTTGGATTTCCTGCGTTCTGCCGCTTTGTTTGCCCTTGGCCGCTTCGCGCTGGCCGCGGGTGTGGGTGGCGCGGGGCAGCATCGAGTATTCGGCGGTAACCCAGCCCTGGCCCTTGCCGCGCAGGAACGGGGGGACGCGCTCTTCCACGCTGGCGGTGACCAGCACGCGGGTATCCCCGAAACTCACCAGCACCGATCCTTCGGCGTGCTTGGTGAAACCGGTTTGAATGTCGATAACGCGCATTTCGTCGGGCGCGCGGCCTGAAGGTCGCATGTAAAACTCCACAGCCGGGGGTTCGGCTTTCCTGCGGTCGCCGTAGCGCCTAGATAGCGCCCTGTCATGGCCTCTCCCCCCGTAACCGAACTCACCGACCGTGCCCGGGCGATTTTCCGCCTGGTGGTGGAAGGTTATATCGACAGCGGCCACCCGGTGGGCTCGAAAACACTCGCCGGAAGCGGCGTCAATCTGTCACCCGCCTCGATCCGTTCTGTGCTGGGCGAGCTGGAATTGCTCGGTCTGCTGGCAGCGCCACACACCAGCGCAGGGCGGATGCCGACCGATCTTGGCCTGCGGCTGTTCGTCGACGGGATGATGCAGGTGGCCCAGCCGACCGCGCAGGAACGCGCGGCAATCGAACGGCGGCTCACCGAAGCGGGCCCGATCGAAGCGGCGCTCGAGGCCACCAGCGCGGTGCTGTCGGACATTTCGGGCGCCGCGGGCATGGTCATGGTGCCGCGCCGCGAACCGCGCCTGTCGCAGATGAACATCGTCCCGCTCGACCGTGGGCGCGCGCTGGTGGTGCTGGTGGGCGATGATGGGTCAGTGGAGAACCGCCTGCTGGAAATACCGCCGGGCACCGCCGTATCCGCGCTGCAGGAAGCCTCCAACTACATCACCGCGCGCCTTGCCGGCCGCACCCTGGTAGAAGCGGCGCGGGCGATGGAGCGGGAAATCGCCTCCGGCCGCTCGGCGCTCGACGCCGCCAGCCGCGAACTGGTCGGGCGCGGGCTGGCGGTGTGGAGCGAGGACGCCGCCCGCCGCCCGGTCCTGATCGTGCGCGGGCAGGCCAAGCTGCTGGACGAGAGCGCGCTGGGCGATATCGAGCGTGTCCGTTCGCTGATCGACGACCTCGAGGACAAGCAATCGGTCGCCGAACTGCTCGACAGCGCGCGTGACGCCGAAGCGACGCGAATCTTTATCGGATCGGAGAACCGGTTGTTCGGGCTTTCCGGCTCTTCCGTCATCGCCGCGCCCTATCGCGACCGCGAGGGCAGGGTGGTCGGCGTGCTGGGGGTGATCGGGCCAACTCGGTTGAATTACGCGCGAGTCGTTCCCATGGTGGATTTCACCGCTCGTTCGCTGGGCAAACTGATTGGTTGAAAACCGGAATTATGATGATCGATAACGAAAACCGCAGGGACGCTTCGGGCGATGACGCGGTCGAGAAAGAACTCGAAGGCGTGCCGGCCGAGATGCTCGACCAGGGCCCCGAATCGGACGAAGATGAAGGCAGCAGCTTCGACGAAGCGCTGTCCGCGCTGCGCGCCGATCTCGACGCCGCCAAGCAAGAAACGCTCTACGCCAAGGCCGACACGCAAAACGTGCGCCGCCGGCTTGAAAAAGACGTGGCCGACGCGCGCACCTATGCCGCGACCGGCTTTGCCCGCGATATCCTCTCGGTAGCCGACAACCTGGCGCGGGCAATCGAGGCGATTCCGGCCGAACTGCACGAAGACCCGCGGCTGAAGTCGCTGGTGACGGGCATCGAAGCCACCCAGCGCGAGCTCGACAAGGTGTTCGGCCTGCACGGAATCAGCCGCATCGCCGCCAAGGGCATGCCGCTTGATCCCAACCAGCATCAGGCCATGCTCGAAGTCCCCACCGCCGACGTTGAGCCGGGCACGGTGGTGCAGGAAATGCAGGCCGGTTACATGATCAGGGACCGCCTGCTGCGGCCCGCGATGGTGGCCGTGGCGAAGAAGCCGGATTAAGCCGGCGGGCCTTTCGCCAGGTCCCGCCATTCTGCGCGCGACTGTTCGCTCGACTGCGGCCGGATAAACAGCCGGATTACGCTGGGACGGGCCGCTTTGGCGCGCTCCTCGATCTCGCCAGCGATGCCTTCGGCTTGCGCCAGGGTCAGACCATCCTTGAAGTCGAGGCTAATCATCGCGACGACTTGCTGCGGCGCGAGTTGCACGGTCAGCACTTCGTTGATCACGCAGACCCCGCCGAAGCTCTCGGCGATTTCCTGGATCGAGGCCTGCAGCTTGGGCCGGGCGCGTTCGCCGATCAGGAGCGCCTTGCACTCGCGCGCCAGGACTACGGAAACACCGGCCAGCAGCAGGCCGATGCAGACCGAGCCGATGCCTGACCACGCCCCGGTTCGCAATCGCTACACCAGTTGTGCGCGGTTCTCGTCGCGGTGCTTTTTGAGGTACTTCATGAACGGGGTGCCGCCGGTGCCGACTTCGGGGTCGTTGCCGGCGATCGAACTGGCCTGCTTGTTGATGTAGTTGGCCGCGTATTCGAGGTGGCGGGTGCGGAAGCGGGCGACTTGTTCCATGCAGGCATTGAACGCATCGCGCAGGGCCGGGCTGTTGGCCTTGGTGACGAATTCCCGCAGCGTCGATTGCGCGCCCAGGTCTTCAATGAAGCGGCGATGCGATTTGGGCCGATACTGGTGCAGTTCGTCGAGGAAGCGTTTGAGCGGATCATCCGAATGGCCGACCCCGAACAGCGCATCCATCGACGGCACGATCGAGCTTTGCGAGCCGGTCTGGCCGCGGAACGCCATCGGCTTGCCTTCGAACTTGTCGACGCCTTCGTAAACCAGCCCGCCGTTCAACGCCGGGTTGTTGGCCCAACCGTGAATGTAGGGGCGCACGCGGTTGAAATAGACGTAAGGGTCGCAGTGGTCGGTCATGCGTTTGAAAGCGTCGTAAATCCGCTCCCACGCGCCGTCCATTTCGACCAGCAGCGTTTCGCACGCGGTGTTGTCTTCGCGCCGGGCGGCGTCGACCAGCTTGACCGCGTTATCCAGTAGCACGCCGGCCTCGGCTTCGATCGCGACGTGGATCATCACGAACCAGTTCTCGTCGATCCCGCCGAGGAAGTTCTGCACCATGCGGATGTTGTCGAGGGTGATCGGCCCCGTTTTGTCGATCCGCGCCCAGTTATCGAGAACGTAGGACGAGTATGGCAGCAGCGGCGCCTGGTCGAGCCGGTCGGCCAGTGCGACCATCGGCCGTGCGAGGTTCGCCGGCAGGAAGGCGGGTGCCTCAGGCTCGCCCCAGACGTAGCCCTGCACCAGGAAGCCATAGTGGACCATCATCGTGCGCACTTGTTCTTCGGGCGCGCGGGCGGCCCACTTCTCGATCTCGGGCACTTCGAGGTCGCGCAGCCAGTGGCGGATGCGGCCCGTTGTCATCAGGTCGGACAGGCGCTCGGCGGTGTCGACCACCGCATCGAAGCGCGTGGGCAGGAAGACTTCGTCGATTTCATAGGACGAGAGGAAGCCGCGCTCACGCGACATGCCGTAATCGGATAGCTGCATTGGAGTGATCCGCCAACGGGCGCGGGTTTGGCCGCCCGAAAGCAAACTGGTATCAGGTGAAACCGCCTAGCTCAAGCAGAGCCGGTCAAAAGCGGTTCACAGATCCTCGTGGACCATGTCGATCTCGCGCACCCCGCGCTGGCGCCTCGCAGCATCGACCAGCCGGCGCAGTTCCTCGCGGCGGACTTGCGCGTCGGGCACCTGGCGCATGTGCATTTCGCCGCCGCGCGTGGTTTCGTCGCTCGAGGTCACGCAGATCGTGCCAATTCCGGCCCACTGGTTGAGCAGGCTGAAATTCATCCGCACGTCCTTGATCCGGTAGAGCTCGATCTCGTCGATGCTCTTCATGAAGATCCCGCGCCGGATGATCAGCCGCTCGGCCGTGACCTGGTAAAGCGAGCCCATTGTCTCGAGCCATTTGAACAGCACGATCACCAGCGCGAGCCCGGTCAGCAGCAGCGGCCAGGCACCCCAGTCACCGGCCACGGCCACGGTCAGGACAATGCCGGCCAGCCCGAGCAGCATGGTGCCAAGCCCGGCCGCCGTGCCGCGCAGCCAGCCGCCGAGCGACGAACGGAAGGAATCGTGAATCTGGTCCATTGGTATCCCCGGCATGACTTCCCCTCGGTCCTTTAACCCGCACCGGGAAAATCGACCAGTAGGTCGTACGCGGCGGGATCGCCGATGCCCGGCAGCTTCAGGCCCTGGCGGAGCAGGAAAGCGTGGCGCACGATCTCGGCCTGTTGCTCGATGCCGTAACGCGGCAGCTTCCATCCCGGCTTGAGGCTGTAGTCATAGCGACACCACGGATGGCGATGCAGCAGCAGGAACCAGTCGCCCTTGACCTGCGTCTGCCAGACATGGGTCATTTCATGGATGAACAAGCCTTGCCGCAACGGGTGCTGGCTTGAGAAATCATCCGAATAGGCCTCACCAAGTGGATGAAAATGCAGATGACCGCGCGGTGCCATCGTAACCTGGCGCGGTTGCAACGGGAAGAACTTGCGGCGCTTGACCGTCACTTTCGGATAGGCAATCGCATTGCCGAATACACGGCGGGCGAGGGCGACCTCTCCTTCGGTCAGCGGGCGCTCCCCGCCGACGGGACAGGCAGCCCCCACTTGCGTCAGCGCGGGTCGCCTGCGGCGTGGACGTCAGCGGGGAAAACCACCTTGGTCCCGCCGACGAACGTCACCGTGACGTCAGCCTTGCCGCCCGCCACGACGGTGTCGGCCAGGTTCGACGCCATTACATGCTGCCCACCCGGCTCGAACTTGACAGTCGAACCCGGTGCCAGGTCAACTTGCGCCACTTCCTGCATGTCACCGGTATGCATCATCGTGCTGCCTGCGCCATCGACCGAGGCGGCGCGGATCATCATGTTTTTCTGGCTGCTGTTGGCAATGTCGAAATAGACCGCGCCCGGGTTGCCCTTGACTGCCGGTAGCATCAGCTTGGCGTTGGTGACGGTCACGCCGTCGGGCGCCTTGGGTCCGCTGTCGACGACAGCTGGTGCATCGCCGCATCCGGCCAGGCCGGCCGTTGCCAGGCCCAAGGCCATGGCCATCCATGCCACTCTTGTCATTTTCCCACTCCCCATCAGTTTTTTGTTGGGGTTTCGTAACCCCCTGACAGACTTGTGCCAAGCCGAACGGCCCCTATATCCGCCGCGTAATCGAGCTGCCGACCGGTTTTGCCAAGGACGGGAAACCGACAGGCGGCGTCCAATTGAAGAAGGGAAATGGGAAAACCATGGCCAAAGTAATCGGTATCGACCTCGGAACCACCAACAGCTGCGTTGCCGTCATGGACGGCGGCAAGCCCAAGGTCATTGAAAATGCAGAAGGCGCGCGCACCACGCCGTCGATCGTCGCCATCACCAAGGACGGCGAACGCCTGATTGGACAGCCGGCCAAGCGCCAGGCGGTGACCAACGGCGACAACACGATTTTCGCGGTCAAGCGCCTGATCGGCCGCCGCTTCGATGACCCGGTGACCAAGAAGGACACCGAACTGGTCCCCTACACCATCGTCAAGGGCAAGAACGGCGATGCCTGGGTCAAGGCCGCAGGCGAAGAATACAGCCCGTCGCAGATTTCCGCCTTCATCCTGCAGAAGATGAAGGAAACCGCCGAGAGCTATCTTGGTGAGCCTGTCACGCAGGCGGTCATCACCGTGCCCGCGTACTTCAACGACGCGCAGCGCCAGGCGACCAAGGACGCCGGCCAGATCGCCGGACTCGAAGTGCTGCGCATCATCAACGAGCCGACGGCGGCCGCGCTGGCCTATGGCCTCGACAAGAACGACGGCAAGACGATCGCGGTCTATGACCTTGGCGGCGGCACGTTCGACGTTTCGATCCTCGAGATCGGCGACGGCGTGTTCGAGGTAAAATCGACCAACGGCGACACCTTCCTTGGCGGCGAGGATTTCGACGCGAAGATCGTCGAGTTTCTGGCCGACAAGTTCAAGGCCAAGGAGAATATCGACCTCAAGACCGACCGCCTGGCGCTGCAGCGGCTCAAGGAAGCCGCCGAGAAGGCCAAGATCGAACTGTCATCGGCGCAGTCGACCGAGATCAACCAGCCGTTCATCACGGCGCGGATGGAGGGCGGCCAGACGACCCCGCTCCACCTTGTCGAGACGATCACCCGCGCCGACCTGGAGAAATTGGTCGCCGACCTCATCAACCGCACGCTGGAGCCGTGCAAGAAAGCGATCAAGGACGCCGGACTCGACGTCAAGGCGATCGACGAAGTCGTGCTGGTCGGCGGGATGACCCGGATGCCGCGAGTTCGGGAAGTGGTGAAGGAATTCTTCGGCAAGGAGCCGCACGTCGGCGTCAACCCCGACGAAGTCGTGGCGCTTGGCGCGGCGATCCAGGCCGGCGTGCTGCAGGGCGACGTCAAGGACGTGCTGCTGCTCGACGTCACGCCGCTGTCGCTTGGCATCGAGACATTGGGCGGGGTGTTCACCCGGATGATCGACCGAAACACCACGATCCCGACCAAGAAGAGCCAGACCTTCTCGACCGCCGACGACAACCAGAACGCGGTCACCATCCGCGTCTTCCAGGGCGAGCGGGAAATGGCGGCGGACAACAAGGTGCTGGGCCAGTTCGACCTGGTCGGCATTCCGCCGGCGCCGCGCGGCGTGCCGCAGATCGAGGTCACGTTCGACATCGACGCCAATGGCATCGTCAACGTGTCCGCCAAGGACAAGGGCACCGGCAAGGAACAGCAGATCCGCATCCAGGCTTCTGGCGGATTGAAGGACGAAGACATCGACAAGATGGTCAAGGAAGCGGAGCAATTCGCCGACGAGGACAAGCAGCGCAAGGCCGCGGCCGAAGCCAAGAACCAGGCCGAAAGCCTGATTCATTCGACCGAACAGCAGCTCAAGGAGCATGGCGATAAGGTCGATGAAGCGCTCAAGACCGAGATCGAGGCGGCGGTGGCCGAAGCCAGGACCGCGGTCGAGGGCGGAGATCCCGAAGCGATGACGAGCAAGAGCGAAGCCCTCGCTCAGGTGGCGATGAAGCTTGGCCAGGCAATCTATGACAAGAGCCAAGCCGAAGGCGGCGCAGACGCGACCGCCCAATCCGCCGAAGCGGGCGCCGAGCATGCGCCGGCCGATGAAGAAGTCGTCGATGCCGAATTCTCAGAGGTCGATGACGAGCACAAGGGCTGATGATGCTTTCCGCGGCGCCGGTTTCCACCCTCCTGGAACCGGCGCCGCCAGTATATTTTAAGGGGCCGTGATGGTCAGCGAAGACTATTACGAACTGCTCGGTGTCGGGCGTGACGCCGACCCTGCGGCGATCAAGGCCGCGTATCGCAAGCAGGCGATGGACTGCCATCCCGACCGGCACGGCGGATGCACCGACAAGGAAGCGCATTTCAAGGCGATCAGCGAGGCCTATGATTGCCTCAAGGATCCGCAGAAGCGCGCCGCCTACGATCGCTTCGGTCACGCCGCCTTCCAGAATGGCAATGGCGGGTTCGGTGCCGCCGGCGCCGCCGGTTTCGATGGATTCTCCGACATCTTTTCGTCGATCTTCGGCGAATTCATGGACCCGCGCGGACAGCGCCAGAACGCCGCGCGCGGCGCCGACCTGCGCTACGACCTTGAACTGACCTTCGAGGAGGCTTTCGCGGGATCCGAACAGACCGTCACCATTGAGGCACTGGCAACGTGCGAGCCGTGCCACGGGCGTGGCGGGCGCGGCGACAGCCGGGCGCAGCGTTGCGCCGCTTGCAACGGCCAGGGCAAGGTCCGCGCCCAGCAGGGCTTTTTCGTCGTCGAACGCGGCTGTCAGGCGTGCCTGGGCTCTGGCGAGACGCTGTCCGATCCCTGTCCGTCGTGCGGCGGGGAGGGGCGGGCGATCAAGCGTCGGACGATCAGCGTCAACATTCCCGCCGGAGTTGACGAAGGGACCCGCATCCGCGTCGCCGGCGAAGGGGAAGCGGGCATTCGCGGTGCGGCGTCAGGCGACATCTATTTGTTCGTCCACATGAAGCGACATCCCTTGTTCGCGCGCGACGGCACGACGCTGATCGCCGAAGCGCCGATCAGTTTCTCGACCGCGGCATTGGGCGGGACGATCACTTTGCCCGGCATCGACGGATCCAGGATCGACCTCAAGATTCCCACCGGCATCCAGTCGGGCGAAACGCTGCGCCATCGCGGCGCCGGGATGAGCGTGCTCAATTCGCGCTCGCGCGGCGACCTGATGGTGCGCGTGCTGGTCGAAACGCCGACCAAATTGTCGAAGGAGCAGCGCGCGCTGATCGAGCAGTTCCGCGCGACCGAAACGGGCGACGAATGTCCGGCGAGCAAGGGCTTTTTCTCGCGCTTGTCAGGGCTGTGGGGCGAAGCCTGAGCTAAGCGCCGCGAAGCTCCCGGATTTCGATTAGCAGGCCGAGCATCTGGGCGTAAAGGCCGAGCGCGCTGAGGCGCTCGGCGGTCGGGACTCGCGGTCGCGGGTTGTGGCAAGCGATCAGGCCCCAATCGACGCCGGCGACGGTTAGCGGGAAATGGAGGCTGGCGACGAAGCCGTCGGCGCGCATCCGCTGGCGGGTCGCTTGGTCGGGTGCGCGGGTCAACGCGGCGGCGAGCGAGCCCGGCGGGACCAACGCGATGCACTCGGCGTTGCAATCCGCGATGGCCGCGGGACCGCCGCGCAGCACGGTGAAGTCGGCCGCTGACAACACCAGTGGGAGCGCGCCCAGACCGCGCGCGGTCTGGGCGGCAATGGCCGCGCCGCCTTCGTGGTCTGTGCGATAGAGCGCGACGCGGTCGAACCCGGTCAGCGCACGCAGCTGCCGCGCCGCCTGATCGAACATCGCCGGAAGCGCGGGCAGGCCTTCGAGCCTGCCGATCAGCGCGCGGATCGTGGCGATGGTGTCGCCATGCTCGATCCCGCTGGCGCGTCCAGCCTCGATCACGACGCGTTGCCCGTCGAGCTGGAGCGAGAAATCGAACCGTTCGCCGGCCGTCCCCGCCGGGCAGCCGAACAGCCGGGCGATCGAGTCCGGATCACGCAGCAGCGCAAGCTGGTTGCGCAATCCGTGGACCGCGTCACCGCCGAGCAAATCGGCGAGCGGGCGACCGATCACGGCCTCCGCGGGTTGGCCGAAAAAATCGGCGATATTGGCCGAGACCCGCTCGACCAGCCATTCGGGGGAGACCACAGCGAGCCAGCCGAGCGGCTGGATCGAGTCCGCGGTAACGGGCTCAGGACGCTCCAAAGACGCGGTCGAAGATACGGTCGACATGCTTGAAGTGATAGCCGAGGTCGAACAATTGAGCGAGGGCGGCGGCGTCGAGGTGCGACGTGACCTCCGGATCGGCCTTGAGCAGGTCGAGCAATTGCAGCGCCCCGTCGGACTCCCACACTTTCATCGCGTTGCGCTGGACGAGGCCATAGCTGTCCTCGCGGCTGAGGCCGGCCTGGGTCAACGCGAGCAGGACGCGCTGCGAATGGACGAGGCCCCCCATGCGGTCGAGGTTCTTCTGCATCCGCTCGGGATAGACCAGCAATTTGTCGATGACTCCGGAGAGCCGGGCGAGGGCGAAATCGAGCGTGATGCAGGCGTCGGGGCCGATAAACCGCTCGACCGACGAGTGGGAGATATCGCGCTCGTGCCACAAAGCGACATTCTCCATCGCCGGGACCACGGCTGAACGGACGATGCGTGCGAGGCCGGTGAGGTTTTCGGTCAGCACCGGGTTGCGCTTGTGCGGCATCGCCGACGAGCCCTTCTGCCCGGGCGCGAAATATTCCTCGGCCTCGAGCACTTCGGTGCGCTGGAGGTGGCGAACCTCGATCGCCAGACGCTCGATCGACGAGGCGATCACGCCGAGCACTGCAAAGAACATCGCGTGGCGGTCGCGCGGGATGATCTGGGTCGAGGTCGGCTCGGGGGTCAGCCCCAGTTCCCTGGCGACATGCACCTCGACCGCCGGGTCGATGTTGGCGAAGGTGCCGACCGCGCCGGAGATGGCGCAGGTGGCGATGTCTTGGCGCGCCGCCTTCAGCCGGGCGAGGGCGAAATCGAGCGTGATGCAGGCGTCGGGGCCGATAAACCGCTCGACCGACGAGTGGGAGATATCGCGCTCGTGCCACAAAGCGACATTCTCCATCGCCG
>JBDSDZ010000002.1:0-24877 GCA_039920345.1 Croceibacterium sp. | reverse complement strand
CGACAGGCTCAGGATGAGCGAAACCTGCATTAACCGACCCCCGCTCATGCTGAGCTTGTCGAAGCACACGCGCCCCATCACATATGGATCGGTTTGCCCGTCACCGCCATGGCCGCTTCCTTGATCGCCTCGGAATGCGTCGGGTGGGCGTGGCAGGTGTAGGCGATGTCTTCGCTGGTGGCGCCAAATTCCATCGCCAGCGCGGCTTCGGCGATCATCGTGCCCGCGACCGACGCGATGCACCATACGCCGAGCACGCGGTCGGTTGCGGCATCGGCGATGATCTTCACGAAGCCATCGGGTTCATGATTGGTCTTGGCGCGGGAATTGGCGAGCATCGGGAACTTGCCGACCTTGATTTCGCCCTGTTCGCTGGCCTGTTCTTCGGTCAGGCCGACCCCGGCAATCTCGGGCCAGGTGTAGACCACGCTGGGGATCACCGCGTGGTTCACGATGCCGGTTTGCCCGGCGATGTTCTCGGCCACGGCAATGCCTTCGTCTTCCGCCTTGTGCGCCAGCATCGGGCCGGGGATCACGTCGCCAATGGCCCACACGCCGTCGACCTTGGTGCGGAAATCGCTCGCCGTTTCGATCTGGCCGCGCTTGTTGGTCTCCAGCCCGATCGCCTCCAGCCCGAGGCCATCGGTATTGGGCTTGCGCCCGATCGATACCAGCACGCAATCGGCGGTGAGGGTTTCGGATCCTGAGCCAGTCGAAGGGCCGCCAGCCGCAGGCTCAAGCGTCAGCGTGGCCTTCTTTCCCTTGACCGTTACGCCGGTGACCTTGGTCGCCAGACGCAGTTCCATGCCCTGCTTGGCAAAAATCTTGTTCGCTTCCTTGCGCACGTCGGCGTCCATCCCGGGCAGGATCTGGTCGAGGAATTCGACCACGATCACTTTGGTCCCAAGCCGCCGCCAGACCGAGCCCAGTTCCAGCCCGATCACGCCGCCGCCGATCACCACCATGGTTTTCGGCACCGCCGCCAGTTCCAGCGCGCCGGTGGAATCCACTATTATCTGCTTGGCATTGTCGACTTCGACGCCGGGCAGCGGAGTGACCGAGGAACCGGTCGCGATGACTACGTTCTTCGCCGTTACCGTCTGATCGCCCGCCTTGACTGTGTGAGCGTCGGTGAAGCTGGCCATCCCCTTGAGCCATTCGACCTTGTTCTTCTTGAACAGGAACGCGATCCCGCCGGTGAGCTGCTTGACCGCGTCGAGCCGCTGCGCGTGCATCGCGGACAAGTTGAGCTTGGGCGTCACTTCAACGCCCATCTTGGCCATCATGCCATTGGCCGCCGCGTCGAAATATTCGCTCGCGTGCAGCATCGCCTTCGACGGAATGCAGCCGACGTTGAGGCAAGTCCCGCCGAGCGTGTCGCGGCTTTCGGCGCACGCGGTCTTCAGCCCGAGCTGCGCCGCGCGGATCGCCGCGACATAGCCGCCGGGGCCGGAACCGATGATCAGGACGTCGTAGTCGTATTCTTGGTCAGCCATGGTGTTCGTCCGTTGCGCGCGGGTGCTTCGACAGGCTCAGCACGAGCGGGTCTCAAATGTCTGTCCAGCATCAGCTCATCCTGAGCCTGTCGAAGGATGCTGGCGCATTATCGGTCCTACAAATCGATCAGCAGGCGCATCGGGTCCTCGATCGCTTCCTTGATGATCTTGAGCGCGGTGACGGCTTCGCGGCCGTCGATCAGGCGGTGGTCGTAGGACAGAGCCAGGTACATCATCGGGCGGATCACGACCTGGCCATCGCGCGCGACCGGGCGGTCTTCGATGCGGTGGAGGCCGAGTACGGCGGCTTGCGGCGGGTTGATGATCGGGGTGCTCATCAGGCTGCCGAACACCCCGCCATTGGAGATGGTGAAGGTGCCGCCGGTCATGTCGGCCATGGTCAGCGTGCCGTCCTTGGCCTTCTGGCCGTAGCCTGCAATCGCCTGCTCGATGTCGGCAAAGCTCATCGCATCGGCATTGCGCACCACGGGGACGACGAGGCCGTTCGGGGCCGAGACAGCGACCGAGATATCGACGTAATCGTGGTAGATGATCTCGTCGCCTTCGATCTTGGCGTTGACCGAGGGGACGTCCTTAAGCGCAAGGCAGGCGGCCTTGGCGAAGAAGCTCATGAAGCCCAGCTTGATGCCGTGCTTCTTGGCGAACAGGTCCTTGTACGCCTCGCGCGCGGCGATCACCGCGGTCATGTCGCAATCGTTGAAGGTGGTCAGCAGCGCGGCTTCTTCCTGCGCGCTTTTCAGGCGGCGGGCGATGGTCTGGCGCAGCCGGGTCATCTTGACCCGCTCTTCCTTGCGCTCGCCACTGGCGGCGGGGGCTGGGGAAGTAGAGGGTGCAGGCGCGGCTTCGGAGACCGACGGGGCGGGGCTGCCCTGCTTGGCCTTGGCGGCTTCGAGCACGTCTTCCTTGGTCAGACGGCCATCCTTGCCGGTGCCCTTGATCGCGCTGGGATCGACGCCCGCTTCGAGCACTGCGCGGCGCACCGCGGGCGAAAGCGTGGTCGTGTGATCGCCATCATGGCTAGCGGCGGCGAACACTTCGACTGGCGGACTTCCGGGGTGCGGCGCGTCGCCCTGGTCGGCCCGTTCGGCTGCCGGGGTCGGAGCAGGTGCCGGAGCCGGAGCCGGTGGCGGCGGCGCTTGCTCGGCCGGTTGCGGCTTCTCGCGCTCGGTCACGTTGGAGGTGACGCCGGCCGACTGCGCATCTTCGATCGTTGCGATGACCGCGCCGACGGCCACCGTGTCGCCGACCTTGGCCTTGATCTCGCCCAGCACGCCCGCCACCGGCGACGGCACTTCGATTGCCACCTTGTCGGTTTCGAGGCTGGCGATCGGCTCGTCCAGGTTGACCGCATCGCCGGGCTTCTTGAGCCATTCGCCGATGGTCGCTTCGGTGACCGATTCACCCAGCGTGGGGACTTTGACTTCACTCGCCATCGGGCGCTCCTAAACCTTGGTCTGCTTGCGGCCGTTGCGGATCGCGGTGCCGCCATCGGCCAGCCCCAGCGCCACGTTGACCAGCGATTCCTGCTGCATCTGATGCCGCTTGGCGAGGCCGGTGGCGGGCGAGGCGGCCTGTTCGCGCCCGGCATAACCCGGCCGCATCCCGTCATGCCCTGAGGCGTTCAGCGCCGCTTCGATCTGGCTTTCAACAAAGAACCAGGCGCCGTTATTCTTCGGCTCTTCCTGGCACCAGACGACTTGCTCGAGGCCCTTCATCCGCTCCAACCGCAAGCCCAGCGGATCGCCTGGGAACGGGTAGAGCTGCTCGAGCCGCACGATCGACACGTCCTTCAGCCCGGCCTTCTCGCGCGCTTCGAACAAGTCGTAATAGACCTTGCCCGAACACAGCACGAGGCGGCGCACTTTGTCGTCCGGGATCTCCAGCCGGTCGGACAGGATGCGCTTGAAGTGGCTCGCCTTGGTGAACTCGTCGGCGCTGCTCTTGGCCAGCGGATGGCGCAGCAATGACTTGGGGGTCATGATCACCAGCGGCTTGCGGAATGATCGGATCATCTGCCGCCGCAGGACGTGGAAATAGTTCGCCGGGCTGGTGATGTTGCAGACCTGGATATTGTCGTTGGCGCACAGCTGCAGGAAGCGTTCGAGCCGGGCGGAGGAATGCTCCGGCCCCTGGCCTTCATACCCATGCGGCAGCAACAGCACCAAGCCGTTGGCGCGCAGCCACTTGGCCTCTCCCGCCGCGATATACTGGTCGATGATGATCTGCGCGCCGTTGGCGAAATCCCCGAACTGGGCTTCCCAGCACACCAGCGTCTTGGGATCGGCCATGGCAAAGCCGTATTCGAAGCCGAGCACGCCGTATTCCGACAGCGGGCTGTCATAGACCTCGAACTTGCCGTGCGGCAGCGTGGTCAGGGGGATGTATTTGCGCTCGGTCAGCTGGTCGACCCAGATCGCGTGGCGCTGGCTGAACGTGCCGCGGCCCGAATCCTGGCCCGACAGGCGAACCCCGTAGCCTTCGGTTACCAGGCTGCCGAACGCGAGCGCTTCGGCGGTGGACCAGTCGAACCCTTCGCCGCTGTCGAACGCCTGGCGCTTGGCATCGATCACGCGCGCCAGCGTCTTGTGGATGGTCAGGTCTTCCGGCACCGTGGTCAGCGTGCGGCCGAGGCTGTCGAACAGCTTGCGATCGATCGCGGTGTCGACATTGCGGCGCGCGGTTTCCGGATCGGCCGGCTTGTGCAGCCCGCTCCACCGTCCGGCGAACCAGTCGGCCTCGTTGGCCTTGTAGCTGGCGGCGGCATCGAACTGCTCGGTCAGCAAGGCGTTGAATTCATCGCGCAGCGCCGGGGCCGTGCCCGCCTCGATCACGCCTTCTTCCTTGAGCCGCTCGGAATAGAGCTCGCTCACGCGCGGATGCTGGCGGATGCGGTCGTACATCAGCGGCTGGGTGAAACTGGGCTCGTCACCTTCGTTGTGGCCGAACCGGCGATAGCACCACATGTCGATCACGATATCGCGCTTGAAATGCTGGCGGAAATCGATCGCCAGCTTGCAGGCGAAGGTCACCGCTTCGGGATCGTCGCCGTTGACGTGGACGATCGGCGCCTGGACGCCCTTGGCGACATCGCTCGGGTAGGGCGATGAGCGCGCGAACTGCGGGCTGGTGGTGAAGCCGATCTGGTTGTTGATCACGAAGTGGATGCAACCGCCGGTGTTGTAGCCGCGCACGCCGGAAAAGCCGAAGCACTCCCACACGATGCCCTGCCCGGCGAAGGCCGCATCGCCGTGGATCAACACCGGCAGCACCTGTTCGTGCTGCACCAGGTCATCATGGATCGCCTGCTGCGCGCGGACCTTGCCCAGCACCACCGGATCGACCGCCTCGAGGTGGCTCGGGTTGGGCACCAGGCTCATATGCACCTTGATGCCGTCAAACTCGCGGTCGGTGCTGGTCCCGAGGTGGTATTTCACATCGCCCGAACCGCCCACGTCTTCGGGGTTGGCAGTGCCGCCGGAAAATTCGTGGAAGATCACCTTGTACGGCTTGGCCATCACGTTCGCGAGCACGTTGAGCCGCCCGCGATGCGACATGCCGTACACGATCTCGCGCACGCCCAGCGATCCGCCGTACTTGATCACCGCTTCCAGCGCCGGGATCATCGCTTCGCCGCCATCGAGGCCGAAGCGCTTGGTGCCGACGTACTTCTTGCCGAGGAACTTCTCGTATTCCTCGCCGCGGATCACCGCCGCGAGGATCGCCTTCTTGCCTTCGGGCGTAAAGCGGATGACCTTGTCCGGGCCTTCGATACGGTCCTGCAGGAAACGCCGTTCGTTGACGTCGGAAATGTGCATGTACTCGATGCCGATGTGGCCGCAGTAATTTGAGCGCAGCGTGGCGACGAGTTGGCGCACGCTGGCCCAACCAAGGCCCAGCGTGCCGCCGAGGAACACCGGCCGGTCGAGCGCCTCGCCGGTGAAGCCGTGATATTCGGGCGTCAGGTCGGCGGGCAATTCCTGCTTCGAAAGGCCCAGCGGATCGAGATCGGCGGTCAGGTGCCCGCGCACCCGGTAGGTGCGCACCAGCATCATCGCGCGAATGGAATCGCCCGCCGCGCGCTCCACCGCGCCTTCGTCGGTCGGTTTGCCCGCCTTGGCGGCAGCTTCCTTGACCGCCAGCTTGAGCGTGGTCGGATCCAGCGCCTGGGTGAAATCGTCCTCGCCCTCGGCCAGCGGCCAGCGCGCGTTCTGCCAGCTTGGCCCCGGTTGCGGACCGTCTTGCGCGCCCAGTTCGGGCAGGAATGTCTGTGCTTCGTTACCCATCAAACGTACTCATGTGCGCCCCTGCGCAGGTAGGGAGCCGTGGCGGCAAGGGCGCGTGTTTCAGGCAAGACTGGCCAACTCCGAATAGAGATCGCGCCATTGCGGATTTAGCGCTTCGATGCGAGCCAGCTTCCAGGCACGGTTCCATTTTTTCATCCGGTGTTCGAACGCCCGGGCGTCGATAATTGTTTCGAAGCCCTGGAACCAGACGAGGATCTTGCAGCCGTATTTCTGGGTAAATCCCGCGATCCTTCCGGCGCGGTGCTGAAATATCCGCTGCGGCAGATCGGTGGTCATGCCTATGTAGATCGCGCCGTTGCGCCGGTTTGCCACGATGTACACCCATGCCGTCCACACCTCACGCATCCCCGCGAAGGCGGGGACCCAGAGTTGCCAGGCACAAAGGTCGCCGCCCCTGGACCCCCGCCTTCGCGGTGGAGCGGGAAGGGGCGATTGCCGCGCGGGCGCGGGAAGGGGAAAACGGGGGCCTCACGCAAGTTCCTTGAGCATGGCCGCGAGGGTGCGGCCGAGTTCGCTGGGGGAGGGGGAAACGCGTATGCCGGCGGCTTCCATCGCGGCGATCTTGTCGTCGGCACCGCCCTGTCCGCCCGAGACGATGGCGCCTGCGTGGCCCATGCGGCGGCCGGGGGGTGCGGTGCGGCCGGCGATGAAGCCGACCATCGGCTTGTGCCAGCCGCGCCTGGCTTCGTCCTTGATGAACTGCGCCGCGTCTTCTTCCGCGCTGCCGCCGATTTCGCCGATCATCACGATCGACTTGGTCGCGTCGTCCTTCAAAAACAGCTCGAGCACGTCGATGAAGTTGGTCCCGTTGACCGGGTCGCCGCCGATGCCGACCGCGGTGGTCTGGCCAAGGCCGACTTGCGTTGTCTGGTGCACCGCTTCGTACGTGAGCGTGCCCGAGCGCGACACAACCCCGACAGTGCCCTTGGAAAAGATGTTGCCCGGCATGATGCCGATCTTGCACTCGCCCGGCGTCAGCACGCCGGGGCAGTTGGGGCCGATAAGGCGGCTCTGGGTACCGCTGAGCGCCCGCTTGACGCGCACCATGTCCATCACCGGGATACCCTCGGTGATCGCCACGATCAGCTCGATCCCCGCATCAATCGCCTCGAGGATCGAGTCTGCCGCAAACGGCGGCGGGACGTAGATCACGCTGGCGGTGGCGCCGGTGGCCGCCTTCGCCTCGTGCACCGAATCGTACACCGGCAGCCCGATGTGCGTGGTGCCACCTTTGCCCGGCGTCACGCCCGCGACCATCTGCGTGCCGTAATCGAGCGCCTGCTGGGTGTGGAACGTACCGGTCTCGCCGGTCATCCCTTGGGTGATGACCTTGGTGCTGCGGTCGACGAGAATGCTCATTTGGACTCTCCGAATTCCATGACAATCACGCGCGCGGCCGGGGCGCTGGATGTCCCTGTCGCGGCGAGCAAAGCCAAGTCTGGACCAACCTTGAAAGCGAAGTTGCCTCGCGTTTGCCGTGAGGCGCCAAATTCCCGGGTGAATGTATCGAGCACAGTTGAGAAGTGGGTCGCGCCGCCTAGGGGGGCTACGATCACGCAGCCGCGCGGGTCAATGCCCCCACCTGCGGCCAATATGATTGTCAATCCGCCTTCGCCTTTCTTGCGTCCAAGGATGTGCAGCGGGGCATCGATGGCCGTGCCGTCTTTATCTGACATGGTCCCGTAGTCCCAGCCGCGCTGGCGCAAGATGTCCGCGTCGACGCCGTCGACGCTAGTCGCCAAAGCGCAGTCTCGAACGGCTGAAACAACTTGTCCTGCGTTGGCTGCGGGTGATCTGGCGTCTGACGAATGTCCACATGCGGCAGCGGCGACCCCGAGCAGGACAACAATCGCGTTATACCAACGCACTATCGATACCCTTGCAGGCCACCAGCAATTCCTCGACCGCGTCGGTCGAGGTCTTGAGGTTGGCCTTCTCGTCGGCGGAGAGCTTGATTTCGATGACGTCCTCGATCCCGCCTGCGCCAATGACGGCGGGCACGCCGACATAGAGGCCGTTCAAGCCGTACTTGCCCTGAACGTAGGCCGCGACCGGCAGGATGCGCTTCTGGTCGCGCAAGTAAGCTTCGGCCATCGCGATCGCGCTGGTGGCGGGGGCGTAGTAGGCGCTGCCGGTCTTGAGCAGGCCGACGATTTCGCCGCCGCCGCCGCGGGTGCGCTTGACGATTTCGTCCATCTTGGCTGCGGACGACTTGCCCATCGCCACCAGGTCATCGACCGGTATGCCCGATATCGTGGTGTAGCTGGTGACCGGGACCATCGTGTCGCCGTGGCCACCGAGCACGAAGGCGTTCACGTCCTTGACCGAAACGCCGAATTCCCATGCCAGGAAGGTGGCGAAACGCGCGGAGTCGAGCACGCCCGCCATGCCCACCACCATGTTGTGCGGCAGGCCGGAAAACTCACGCAGCGCCCAGACCATCGCGTCCAATGGGTTGGTGATGCAAATCACGAACGCGCCGGGACAGTGCGCCTTGATGCCCGCGCCGACCGCCTTCATCACGCCGAGATTGATGCCGAGCAAATCGTCGCGGCTCATGCCCGGCTTGCGCGGGATACCGGCCGTCACGATGACCACGTCGGCCCCGGCGATATCGGCATAGTCGTTGGTGCCGGTTATCTTCGCGTCGAAGCCTTCGACCGGGCCGCACTGGCTGAGGTCGAGCGCTTTGCCTTGCGGAATGCCCTCCATGATGTCGAACAGGACAATGTCGCCCAGTTCCTTCTTCGCTGCGAGGTGGGCGAGGGTGCCGCCGATCATGCCGGAGCCAACGAGCGCGATTTTCTTGCGAGCCATGGGGTCAACCGTGTCCTTCAAGCTATGCGGGCGCATTGCCGGGCGTGTGACGCGCCTCCGCAGCCCGCGGAAGGATTTGCGCCAATGCGAATGTACGCGAATGGCGCGGCCCTAGGCGCGCTGAAACGGCATTGCAACCGGCAAAAAGCGCCGTCACAGACTTATCAGTGATAACAGTTCGCAATAGCGATAGGGCGCCCGAAGCTAGCCCGCGATTCGCGCCTTTGTCTCGGCTTCGCGTTCCTGCGACAGCAGCATGGCGGCGAGGTAGTCTGGCACCGCACGGCTGAAGTAATAGCCCTGTCCCAGGGTGCAGCCCGCGGCGCGCACGGCCTGGACTTGTTCGATCGTCTCGAGCCCTTCGGCCACGATATCCATGTCCAGCGTGGCGCCCATTTCGGCCACCGCGCGGATGATGGCGTCGCTCTTGCGGCCGATGTTGGGGCCCGACACGAAGCTGCGGTCGACCTTGATCTTCTTGAACGGGAACTTGTTGATGTAGCCGAGCGAGGAGTAGCCGGTGCCGAAATCGTCGAGCGCGAAGCGGACGCCTTCCTTGGACAAGTCGTCGATGAAGCGCGCTGTATTGGCGTCATCATCGAGGAACAGGCTCTCGGTCACTTCCAGTTCGAGACGGCGCGGATCGAGCCCGGCTTCGCGAATGGCGCTGAGGATACCGAGCGCGGCGCCCGGCGCCTTGATCTGCAGCGGCGAGAGGTTGACCGCGATGGTCACGTCATCGGGCCAGCCCGCCGCTGCCTTGGCGGCCTGCGCGGTGATCCAGTTGCCGAGCGTGATGATGACCCCGGTTTCTTCAGCCACCGGGATGAATTCGTCGGGCCGCAGCTCGCCCTTCTCCGGGTGGAACCAGCGCACTAGCGCTTCGAAGGTGCGGATGCGGCCAGTTTCGAGGTCGACGATCGGCTGGAAGAAGATCGATAATTCGTCGCGCTGGATCGCGGCGCGCAGTTCGGTCTCGATTTCCTTTCGCCGGACCAGTTCGCGGGTCATCGACGTGTCGAAGAAGCAGATCTGGTTCCGGCCGCCGATCTTGGCGTGGTACAGCGCCAGGTCGGAACCCTGCATCAGGGTGTCGATGTCGGACCCGTCATCGGGCAGCAATGCCACCCCCATCGAAGCGGCGGTCTCGATCCGGTGGCCGTCAATCCGCGTCGGGCGCGACACCTCGTCGGCCAGCGCGCGCGCCAGGCGTTCGCTTTCGGCGCGGTCGGTCACTTGTGCCACGACGATGAATTCGTCGCCGCCAAAGCGGGCCACGGTGGCATCGGGCGGCGCCGCGAAACGCAGGCGATTGGCCACTTCGGCCAGCACCTTGTCGCCCACCGGGTGGCCCAGCGTGTCGTTGATTTCCTTGAACCGGTCGATGTCGAGCCAGAACAGCGCCAGCTTCTGCGTCTCGGGCACGACCATCAGCATTTCGGCCATGTCGTGGTTGAGCCCGGCGCGGTTGGCGAGCCCGGTGACGACGTCGGTCCGCGCCAGTTCGCGCATCCGGTCGGCCATCTGCGCGCTCGCTTCGGCGGCGAAGATCTGTTCCTTGAGCGTGCGGAACACGTTCATCGTGATCGACATGACCCCGATCAGCACGATGATCATGGTGCCCGACAGGACGTAGAACACCACCCCGCCGACCAGCGGCCCAACGACGATGATCGGCAGGGCGGAAAGCAGCAATTGCCCGATCGCGATCGCCGGGCGGCCGGCGTTGCGCGCCGAAATGCCGACGCCGTAGACCAGCGCATAGGTGACGGTCAGGGTCTGCAGCTGGTTGCCCGAATTGAAATAGATCGTCAGTGCCGCGACCAGCCCGGCAAGGAAGGCGTAAGTGAACGCGCCGATCTCGTAGACCGTTTCGAGCGAGCGGGCGTCGCGGGCCTTGGTATTGCGGGCCAGCCAGACGGAAATCACCACGCGTGCCAGCGCAGTCGCAATCAGGACCGCGCCGACCACGGTTATGGCCCTGTTTTCGCTGAGCGCCATGGCCGTGCCGGTGCAGGCAATCCCGGCAATGGCGCCGGCGGCAAGGCTGGTCGGCTGGGTGTAGAGCGTTTCGACCAGCTTGCGGCGCACGCGATCATCGCGCGCATCGCGCCCGAAATAGCCGTCGAAGATCTGGTCCCAGAGTTTGATCGAGCCGCTCCTTGCCCAGCCGCTGTACCCGGAAGAAGTTTTCGACTGGTTAAGCTTCGTAACCGTAAGAAAACCGCGGTTTTGGCGGGGTCACGGCCGGCGATCAGGAACGGGCGCAGGCATCCAGTTCGCTGGCCATGCGCCGATCGAGCGCGCGGCAGATTTCCAGCCACCACTTGTAGCCCTGGGTGTCACCATCAAAGAACGCCACTTCGGCCTGCTTGCGGGCGCGGTGCGCGGCGGCCAGCCCGTGCTCGGCAAAGTGGCGCAGCGCGGCATGGAGCATGGCGTCGGAGGCGGGTTCGGAAGCGTTGTCGTTGGTCGGCCAGTCGCACGCTTCGCGCACCCGGCGGCGGTCCATCCGCGGGGTTTTAGCCGTGATCGCCGGGGAGAAACGAATGCTCATGGTCCGCTGATCGTAGCGCCGACGCGCTAAGCGAAAGTGTGGGGCCATGGTTTCGATTTGGTGACCGGGCGTTTTCGGCTAGGGCTGCGCGCGACGTCACGGATCGCCCGGGTGGCCGGGCCGCAGCTTTCGGGCTGCGAGGGAAGCGGGCTTAAATCCCGCGCTGCCCCCGCAACTGTGACCGGGGAGCCGCTCCCCATACGCCACTGGGAAACTGGGAAGGCGGGGCGCGGCACTGATCCGGGAGCCAGGAGACCTGGCTGTGACTGTCGTTCGGCAACCGGGCGGGGTGCACCGGCAGGCCAGCGGAGAAGCGCATGACTGCGCCTCTCCCGCCATGAACGGCGTGTTCGTTCTGGGTGGGAGGTTTCGTGCATAAAGATCTGATATTATTAATAAGCGTTGTTGCTGTTCCATGCGTCGCATCAGCACAGGAGGTACCTGTGCTCCCTGCCTTTGAATTCCGGGTAATTGACGAATTAGCCGAAAGCGGCATCACGGTCCTTGCCAACGGCGTCCGCGAACCGGCTTTCACGAGCGGCAAATCAATTACTGTTTTTGACCGCCAAAACATGGACTCGGTGCAAGGTGCCGACCTCACCCGGCTGCTCGAACGCGCCCCTGGCGTCACGCTGTCACGCAACGGCGGGCCGGGAAATTTCACCGCCGTGCGCGTGCGCGGCGCGGAAGGCGAACAACTGCTGGTGGTGATCGACGGCGTCCGCGTGGCCGATCCCGCTTCGCCCGGCGGCGGGTTCGATTTCGGCAACCTGCTGATGGGCAACCTCGCCAAAGTCGAATTGCTGCGCAGCGCCAACTCGACCATCTGGGGCAGTCAGGCGCTGGGCGGCGTGCTTGCCGTGACCACCGGGAGCGACGACACGCTCACCGCCTCGGCCGAGTATGGGGCGCATGATAGCAAGTACGGCACAATCGGGACCCGTTTCAGCGCAGGCTCCGCCACGTTCAACCTGCAGGCCGCGCATTTCGCCACTGACGGGATTTCCACTGCCGCCACTGGCACCGAGCCCGATGGTTTTCGCCAGACCGAACTGGCCGCCCACGCGACTCTCGACCTCGCGCCCGGCCTGTCGGCTTTCGCCTCTGGCCGCTACGCCGACGGGCGGCTCGAGATCGATGGCTTCCCGGCGCCCGATTACACGCTGGCCGACACCGCCGAATACCAGGACACCCGCCAGCGATCCGGCGCGGCGGGCCTGCACTATGCTGGCGGCGCGCTCGACGTCACCGCCACCGCCTCGCTCGCCGATACCGAGCGGGACAGCTTCGACCCCGCGCTGGGCACCGACGCAAACTACACCGCCGACGGCACCAGCGAACGGGTCGACCTGCGCGGCCAGTGGCACTTCGCGCGCTTGCTCGCGCTCGATTTCGGCGGTGAACGCGAATGGATGCGCTTTTCAACGCTGTTCGACCCGGTCCACCGCACCGCGATCAGCGGCGGCTATGCCCAGCTCGAATACAACGACCAGAAACTCCACCTCGCCGCCGGTTTGCGCCGCGATGACCACCGCGACTTCGGCGGCGAATGGAGCCTCGGCGCGGACACGGCGTATGACTTCGGTCCGGTCCGGCTTCACGCCTCATACGGGGAGGGGTTCAAGGCCCCCACCTTGTTCCAGCTCCTGTCCGATTACGGCAACGCGGCGCTGCAACCCGAACGCAGCCGCAGCTACGATGCCGGGATCAGAGCGCTTGTTGGTCCGGTCAGCCTCGACCTGACCGCCTTCCGCCGCGACACGCGCGGGCAGATCGGGTTCGTGCCGTGCTTCGGCGATACGACTGGCCTGAGCGCCGCGCGCCCGTTCGGCACGTACGACAACATCGGCCAGGCCCGGACGCAGGGGATTGAGGTTGAGGGCCAGGCGAATTTGGGCGCGGGCTTCACCTTGGGCGGGGCTTACACCCTGCTCGACAGCGAAGACCGCTCGGCCGGCAGCGCGACGTTCAGCAACGCGCTCGCCCGCCGCCCGCGCCATGCCGGCATGGTGACGATCGACTGGCAGCCGCGCTATTCCATTCGTCTCGGCGCCGACTTGCGCGCCGTGTCACGCAGCTATGACGATGCGGCCAATCTCGCTCCACTGGATGGTTATGCTACGCTGACCCTGCGCGCCGAGTGGGATGCGGATGAGCACTTCACCCTGTTCGGCCGGATCGAAAACCTGTGGGACGAGCGCTACCAGACCGCGGCCGGCTACGGCACGCCCGGGCGCGGGGCTTATGTCGGGGCGAGGGCGCGCTTTTGAGGCATCTGGCCGCCTTGCTGCTAATCGCCGGATGCGCCGCCGCGCCTGTCGCGCCGCGCGAGCATCCGACCATTGTCAGCCTCAACCCGTGCACCGACGCGATCCTCACCGAAGTGGCCGACCCGGCGCAGATCCTCGCCATTTCGCATTACAGCCACGATCCGCGCGCGACTTCGATGCCGCTCGCCGAGGCACAGCACTTCCGTGACACCGGCGGCACGGTGGAGGAAGTCCTTAGCCTCGATCCCGATGTTGTCGTGGCCGGAAGCTTCCTGCCGCCCGCACAGATGGCCGCGTTCCGGCGCTTGGGCGTGCGGGTGGAGACATTCGGCATTGTGCCCGACCTCGCCGAAAACGCCGCGCAAGTGCGCCGCTTGGCCGCGCTGGCAGGGCATCCGGAACGCGGTGAGGCGCTGCTGGCGCGGACTGAGGCGGCGCTAGGCGCGGCGCGCTTCAACGGGCCACCGGTGCGCACCTTGCTGTGGCAGCAGGGCGGGATCGTGCCCGGTGAGCAGACCCTGATCGCCCAACTGATGCGCCTGACCGGTTTCGCCAGCCATTCGGCGGCGCGCGGGCTGGGGCAGGGCGCGTACCTGCCGCTGGAACAGGTGCTGGCCGATCCGCCCGAACTGGTGCTCGCCTCCAGCGACGAGCGGATGATGACCCACCCGGCGCTGCGCCACCTCAGCGCCTCGCGCTACCAGCACTTCGATTCCGCGCTGCTCTATTGCGGCGGCCCGACGATCATCCGCGCGGCGGGCCGGTTGGCCGAGATACGCAACGCGATCCCCCTCCCGCCTGCGGGAGGGGCTAGGGGTGGGCAAGTCGTGGCAGGAACAAGGGGCCCACCCCCGACCCCTCCCGCAAGCGGGAGGGGAGAAGCATGACCCGCCCGATCCCGCTCCTCACCGTCCTGCTGCTGCTCGCCGTGCCGCTATCGCTGCTCGCGGGGCGAGTGTGGCTCGACCCGTGGAGCACGCCCAACGCGGCGGTGATCCTGGCCGAACTGCGCCTGCCGCGTGCGCTGCTGGCGCTGGTGATCGGCGGCGGGCTGGGCGCGGCAGGCGCGGCGATGCAGGGTTATTTGCGCAATCCGCTGGCCGATCCCGGGCTGTTCGGCATCGCGCCGGGTGCGGCGCTGGGAGCGGTGGCGAGCCTGTGGTTCGGATACGCTGCCAGCGCCTGGCTGCTGCCGCTGTTCGCGCTGGCCGGCGCAGGCGGGGCGATGGCCCTGCTGGCACTGATCGCCGGGCGCAGCGCCAGCGCGGCGTTGTTCACGCTCGCGGGCATGATGATCGCCAGTCTTGCGGGCGCGCTGACCAGTCTTGCCATCAGCCTTGCGCCCAATGCCTTTGCGCTGAGCGAGATCGTCAACTGGTTGATGGGCGCGCTGACCGATCGCAGCTGGCCCGACGTATGGCTGGCCGCGCCGCTCACGCTGGCGGGCATCGCGCTGCTGCGGCTCGCCGGGCCTGGGCTCGACGCGCTGACGCTGGGCGAACCGGCAGCGCGCTCGCTGGGCGTAAACCCGGCACGGCTGCAATGGCTGCTGATTGGCGGCACCGCGCTGACGGTGGGCAGCGGAGTGGCCGTGGCGGGCGTGATTGGTTTTGTCGGCCTGATCGTGCCGCATCTTGTGCGCCCGCTGACCGACCGGCGGCCCAGCTCGCTGATTGTCCCGAGCGCACTCGCTGGCGCGCTGTTGGTGCTGGCGGCGGACGTGATGTGCCGGATCCTGCCGCTGGTAACCGAGCTCCGGCTCGGCATTGCGCTCAGCCTGATCGGTGCGCCGTTTTTCCTGCGGCTGTTGCTGCGGTTGCGGCGGGGCTGGCTATGAGCGGACTCGCGGTAAATGAAATCGCAATTAGGGGGCGACTCAACACTGTCACCGCCGCCCTCCAGCCCGGCCAGGTCACCGCCATCTGCGGCCCCAATGGCGCGGGCAAGTCCACCCTGCTGCAAGCGCTCGCCGGGCTGATCACACCAACGTCCGGCACCGTCGAACTGGGCGGCGCACCGCTGCCGCAAGGCCGCGAGCGCGCACGTCAGATCGGCTATCTACCTCAGATAGGGGAGGTGGCATGGGACCTGTCGGTGGCATCGTTGATCGCGCTGGGCCGCCTGCCGCATGGCGACCGGGGCGACGCGCAAGTGGCCGCCGCGCTGGCCGCGCTCGATCTCACCGCCTTCGCCCATCGCCCGCTCTCGACCCTCTCAGGCGGCGAACGCGCGCGCGCCTTGCTGGCCCGCGTGCTGGCGGGGGAGCCGCGCTGGATCCTGGCTGACGAGCCGCTTGCCGCGCTCGACCTGGGGCATCAGCTTACCCTGCTGGCGCGACTGCGCGAGGCTGCCAAGGCCGGCGCGGGCGTGGTGCTGGTGGTGCATGACCTGGCGCTGGCAATGAACCATGCCGACCGCGTCATGGTGCTCGATCGTGGCGAACTGGCCGCTGATGGCCCGCCCGAAGAAGCGCTGGCGTCGCCCGTTATTGCCCGCGTCTGGGGCGTTCCCGCGCGCTGGCTGGGTGAGCCAGGCGCGCGGGCGCTTGTCTGCGGTTAATTGCCGGTTTCGTCGCTGCCCTGCGGGGTAGCCTCACCCGCGACGAGGCCGCGGGATTCGAGCATCGGCCCAACGCCCGGATCGCGCCCGGCAAAGTCGCGGTACATCACCGCATAGTCCTTGGTGTGGCCCTGGCCGAGGAAGGTGGCGCGGATGTGGTCGCCATTGGCGCGTGTCGGTCCGCCATGCGTCTCGACCCAGTCCCATGCGTCGTGGGCCAGCATTTCGGTCCAGATGTAGCTGTAGTAACCGGCCGAATAGCCGTTCGACCAGATGTGCCGGAAGTAGCTCGAGCGATAGCGCGGCGGGATCAGCGCTGAATTGAGCGCTTCACGCGCCAGCGCCTGGCGTTCGAACGTGGCCACGTCCTGCTTGCCCTGCGCCGGGGTCAGCGAATGCCACTGCATGTCGAGCAAGGCCGCCGACAGCAGTTCCCCGAAGTCGAGGCTCTGGTTGAACTTGCCCGCGGCTTCGACCTTGGACACCAGCGCCGCCGGGATGACCGCGCCGGTCTGGTAGTGCCTGGCATAGTGGTTCAGGATCGTCGGAGAAGTGGCCAGGTTCTCGTTGAACTGGCTGGGGAATTCCACAAAATCACGCGCCGTATTGGTGCCCGACAGGGCGGGGTATTTCTGGCTCGCGAAGAAGCCGTGCAGCCCGTGGCCGAATTCGTGGAACAGCGTGGTCACTTCGTCGAACGTCAGCAGCGTGGGCTGCCCGGCGTCCGGCTTGGGGATATTGTGGGTGTTGGAAATGACCGGCTTGTCGCCCAGCAGGTAGGACTGCTCGACGAAGTTGTTCATCCACGCGCCGCCCTGCTTGTTGGGGCGGGCATAGGGATCGAAGTAGAACAGGCCGAGCTCGCTGCCGTCCTTGTCGAACACCGAATAGACCCGCATGTCCGCCTGGTACGGCTGGATGTCGCTGCGCTGCTTGAAGGTCAGCCCGTACATCTGGTTGGCGGCGTAGAACACGCCGTCTTCGAGCACGTGATAAAGCTCGAAATACGGCTTCACTTCGTTCTCGTCGATGTCGTACTTCGCCTTGCGCACTTTCTCGGCATAATAGCCCCAGTCCCAGGCCTGCAGCGGACCGGAGATGCCGTCGGCCCTCGCCGCGTCCTGCAGCAAGGCGAGCTCGCTGTTCTGGCGTGCGGCGACCGCGGGCACGAAGTCTTCCATGAACTTGATCGCCTTGGCCGGGTCGGTCACCATCCGGTCATACATCGCGTACGTGGCATAGTTCGGCAGGCCCAGCAGCGCAGCCTTTTGGGCGCGCAACTCGGCCAGCTCGCTGACGGTAGCGGTCAGGTCGTTGGCGCCGCCCATCGTGCGGTTCACGCTGGCATCGAACAGTTTGTGGCGCGTTTCGCGGTTGCTCAGGCGGGTAAACATCGGCTGCTGGGTGGTGTTGACCAGCGCCAGCGCGAACTTGCCCGGGTGGCCCATTTCGGTCGCCAGCGCGGAGGCGGCTTCGATGTCGGAGTCCGACAGTCCGGCCAGCTCGGCACGGGTGTCAAACACCGGCGACTGGTCGGCCGTGGCCTTGGTCAGCCCTTGCGAGAACGCGGTCTCGAGCGCGGCGATGCGGCTGTTGAGGGTCTTGAGCTGCTCCTTCTGCGCGGAGGTAAGCAGCGCGCCGGCGTGGACGAAATCGGCGTAGGTCGTTTCCAGCAGCATCGCGTCTTCGGGCGTCATGCTCATCGAGTTGCGCGCATCGTAAACTGTCTTGACCCGCTGGAAGAGCTTGTCGTTGAGGTAGATCGCGTCGTTAAGTTCGGCCAGCTTGGGCGATTCCGCGGTTTCGACCGCATCCAGCGTGTCGTTGGTATTGGCGCCCTGGACCTGGCCGAAGGTGGCGTAGGCACGGGTCAGCATCTGGCCGGTGCGCTGCATCGCCACCAGCGTGTTCTCGAACGTCGGCGCTTCGGGGTTGTTGGCAATGGCGTCCATCTCGGCGCGATTGATGACGATGCCCTGCTCGATCGCGGGCTGGTAATCGCTGTCCTGGATCTTGCTGAAATCGGGGGCATGGAACGGCAGCGTGCTCGGCTGCGCGAAAATGCCGGTGCCCTGCGGAATCGCGGCGGAATGGGCCGGCATCGAGGCATCCTCCATCGTCGCGCAAGCGGAAAGCAGGGTGCCCAGCGCCGCGCTGGCTAGCAAACGTGTGATCATCGAATAATCTCCTCGCGCACCCGGCTCAGCAGGGTGGTTACACATGTAACGGCCTTAGCGGCTTAACTGGGCGTGAAACAACCCCGCTTCGCCGAATGCACAGAGGGGATCAGGGGGCCGGTCACTGGGCGCCGAGGTAATCCATCTTGCCCACCGGCACGCCCTTCATGCGCAGGATCGCGTAAGCGGCTGTAATGTGGAAATAGAAGTTCGGCACCGCGAAGCCGAGCACATAGCTGGTCCCGGTGAAGGTAATCTCGCGGTTGGGGGTCTTGAGCACGACTTCAGCATCGTCGCGACCATCAAACCCGGCAGCCGGGACGTTCTGGAGGAAGGCGATGGTGCGGTCGATCCGGGCCACGAGGTCGTCAAGCGTCACTTCCTCGTCGGGGAAAGCCTCGTTTTCAGCCTGACCCACGCGCACCGCCAGGCCCTTGGCCGTGTCGCTTACGCGCTGAACCTGGTAGGTCAGCGGCTGCATGTCCTCGACCAGCCGCGCCTGGGTCAGTTCGCTTTCTTCCCAGCCTTGCTCCGCCGCATAAGCGCGGCCTTTTTCGAGCAGGCCCTTGAGGTTGGTCAGCCCGCGAATGAACGGCGGTATGCTGGTGTCGTAAAGCGAAGCCATGGGCAGTCCCCTGTTGGTGATGTCGCTTGCAGATGGGGATGCAGCGGGCGCGATCAACGCCGCAGGGCAAATCGCCAGCCGCAAGCCGTTCCCAGTCCAGTGGCAACGGCGCGAGCTACGCGAAAAAAGCGCGCCGCGTTAACGGCTTTTGCAAACGTTGTGCGCCAATTAGCACCATGGTTGCTGGCGTGCGGAATTGGCTTGCGGTGGTTCTGGGATGCCTGCTTGCGCTGGCGTTGCCGGCCGCCGTGCAGGCTGCGACGGGGACAGCCGCAGCGTCCGATCGGGTTGCCTCGGCCAGCGAGGTCGCGCTGCTTTCCGGTATGACACTGGCCACCCCGGCCGAGGCTGCGCGCCTGCCGCAACACGGGCCTGACTGGACCTGGCTGGTGCTGCGCGATCCTTCGCAGCTCAGCGTCATGCCGGGGCGCTGGAACCTGATGATCGACGAGGTCCGCTTCGCTCGCCTATCGATCGTGGCAACGGGCACGGGCGGTGCCCACCTGGCCTTCACCCGCGGTGCCGACCAGCTTGGCCCGCTTGCCGCGCCGGGCGCGATGCTGCGCGTCGCGGTGCCCATTCCCGGCCCGCAAGTGCGCTCGCTGGCGATCGGGTTCGAACGGATCGATGACTTGTCGCTGCTGCGCAAAGTCACCGCGGCCGGTCCGGCCCGCACCCGAACGCTCGAACATCGCTGGTTGCTGACGATGGGCATTTTCGCCGGTTTGCTGGCGTCGGCCTTTGCCTACAACCTGTTTGTCCCCGCGGGGCACGGCTACTCGTTCCAGCGGTGGTATCTCGTCTGGGTCGGCGTGACTCTGGCCTACGGGCTGACCTGGGCCAACATTTCAGCGATGGCGATCCCGGCACTGGTGGGCCCGGCCGCGGTGCGGCTCGACACTGTGCTGGTTGGCCTGACCGTGGCGCTGGCCTGCCTGTTCCTGCTCGAAGTGCTCGAACCCGGAACGGTCCCGCGGCGTTTGCGCCGGGTGGTGCGGCTGGGGAGCGTGGCCTGCATCGGCTCCGGCGTGATCGCGGCGGACGAGCGGCTGGTGCCGGCGTTGCCAAGCGACATCGCGTTCAACCTGGTAATGTTGTTTTGCGTGCTCGCATCGCTGGCGACGATCACCGTGGCGGCGCTCCGCGGGAGCCGTGTGGTGCGGCTTTACCTGATTGGCTGGACCCCGGTAATCGTGGTCTTTGCGTTGCGGTCGGCAAGAAACTTCGGCTTGCTGGCGCAAAGCGACACGGTCGACCTGGCAACTTTCGGCGCCATCGCCTTTGAAACACTGGTGTTCTCGCTGCTGATCGCCGACCGCTTCTCGAGCCTGATGAAGCAGCGCGACGTGGCCGAAGCCAGCGTGCGCGAAATGGCGGTCGAGAAAGACACGCTGGAGCGGGCGGCGCAGACCGACTTCCTGACCGGTCTGGGCAATCGCGCCTATTTCCACCAGCGGACGCGCGCGCTGCTGGAACAAAACCGGCGGTTCACGCTGTTCCTGATGGATGTCGATAACCTCAAGGAACTCAACGATCGGTATGGGCATGACGCCGGCGATGCGCTGCTCCAGCACGTCGGCGAATCGCTGGCCGCTCTGCTTGATGACGACACCTTCTGCGCCCGCATCGGCGGCGATGAATTCGCTGTGGTGACGGTCGCTGATGAAGCAAGCGACATTGCCGGTTCGCTGGATGCGATCCAGGGCATGATGTGGGCTCGCCGTACGTGGAGCGGGATTCTTTCGCTCAGCATCGGATCAACCCGCTCGGGCCTCGCCCGGACAATTGCCCAGGTGTTCCAGCAAGCCGACGTCGCGCTCTATGAAGCCAAGCGGCAGGGACGCGGGCAACGCCAGGCGTTCGAAGGTCCGCTGCAACAGCGCATCAAGATCAAGCACGACATGATCAGAGCCGCGCACTGGGGCCTGCGCCGCAACGAATTTGCGCTTCACTTCCAGCCGATCATCGATCTCGCCAGCGGCCAGTGCGTCAGCGTCGAAGCCCTGCTGCGCTGGCACCATCCGCGCCTTGGCCTGCTGACGCCGGATGCGTTCGAATGCGTGATGTCGGAAGTGGATGTCGGCGCGGCGGTGCAGGACCGGGTCATGGCGCTGGCGATTGCAGAACTCAAACGGGGCCATTTTTCAGGCACGCTGGCGGTCAATTTCACCTCGACCGATCTCGATGGCCCGGACTCCGCTGTTCGCCTGCTGCAGCGATTGGCGAGTGTCGGAGTGGCACCCTCGTCGCTCTGTGTCGAAGTGACCGAAGGGATCGTGCTCGGCCTCGGGCGGAGCGACCCCGTCGGCGCGCTGCGGGTGCTGCACCAGGCCGGCGTGCGCATCGCGCTCGACGATTTCGGCACCGGTTATGCCTCGCTCGTCCATCTCAAGGAAATTCCGGTCGATACGCTGAAGATCGACCGGTCGTTTATCGCCGGCCTGCTGACCGACGGGGGCGAGAGCGAGGAAATCGTCCGCGCCGTGCTGGCGCTGGGCACGGGCCTGAAAAAGTCGGTCATCGCCGAGGGGGTGGAAACGCCGGTCCAACTGGCCCGCCTGCGTGAAATGGGCTGTGCCTTTGGCCAGGGCTTTTTGTTCGGACGGCCGTCAGCGATTTTCGAACAGAGCATCGCCCCGCGCGCCGCGGCGTGAACGGTGGCCGCCGGGCGGCGGCCCGGCTTTGGCCTGCGTTGCAAATCGACCGCCAGCCCCCACATCGCTGTCGAGCCTGTGGGGCCGTGTTTGCGACCCCTTGACCAACGCGAACATTTGCGGAACATCCCCGATCCATGTCACTCACCCAGATTTCGGTCCGCGGCGCGCGAGAGCATAATCTCAAGGGGATCGATATCGATCTGCCGCGCGATAGCCTGATCGTGATCACCGGGCTCTCGGGCTCGGGCAAATCGAGCCTCGCGTTCGATACCATCTATGCCGAGGGGCAGCGCCGCTATGTCGAGAGCCTGAGCGCCTATGCGCGGCAGTTCCTCGAGATGATGCAGAAGCCCGATGTCGAGCATATCGACGGGCTTTCACCCGCGATCTCGATCGAGCAGAAGACCACCAGCCGCAATCCGCGTTCCACCGTGGCGACCGTCACCGAAATCTATGACTATATGCGCCTGTTGTGGGCGCGGGTGGGGGTGCCGTATTCGCCCGTTACCGGGTTGCCGATCGAAGCGCAGACGGTGTCCAACATGGTCGACCGGGTGATGACGCTGCCCGAAGGCACGCGGGCGTACCTGCTCGCGCCCGCCGTGCGCGGCCGCAAGGGGGAATACCGGCGCGAGCTGGCCGAATGGCAGAAGGCCGGCTTCACCCGGGTGCGCATCAATGGCGAGATCTATCCGATTGAAGAGGCGCCCGCGCTCGACAAGAAATTCAAGCACGACATCGAAGTGGTGGTTGACCGGCTGGCGGTAAAACCGGGCATCGAAACGCGGCTGGCCGACAGCTTCGAGCAAGCGCTCAAGCTGGCCGAGGGGCTGGCGTATGTCGACCTGGCGGATACGACGGTGGCGGAACTTGGCGCGGGCCCTTCGACAGGCTCAGGACGAGCGGAAGGTGGCGAGACGCTCTCCCCCGCTCATGCTGAGCTTGTCGAAGCACGAGCGGGCGGGATGAAGAATGTCGGCCTGCCGGCCAACCGGATCGTCTTTTCCGAGAAATTCGCCTGCCCGGTGTCCGGCTTCACGATCGAGGAGATCGAGCCGCGGCTGTTCAGCTTCAATGCGCCGCAGGGTGCCTGCCCGACGTGCGACGGGCTGGGCGAAAAGCAGCTGTTCGATCCGCAGCTGGTGGTCCCCAACGAAGCGCTGACGCTGAAGCAGGGCGCGGTCGTGCCGTGGGCCAAGTCCAACCCGCCGAGCCCGTATTACATGCAGGTCCTCGCCAGCCTGGCCAAGGCTTACGATTTCGACCTGACCACCCCGTGGAATGACCTGCCGGAAGAGGCGCGCGAGGTCATCCTCCACGGTACGCAAGGTCAGCCGGTCGCGCTGACGTTCAAGGACGGGCGCAAGGAATATACCGTGCGCAAGGCGTTCGAAGGGGTGATCGGCAATCTCAACCGGCGGTTGCTGCAGACCGACAGCGCATGGATGCGCGAGGAGCTGTCGCGCTTCCAGACCGCGCAGCCGTGCGAGACGTGCCACGGCGCCCGCCTCAACGAAAAAGCGCGCGCGGTGAAGATCGACGGGACCGACATCTCGGTGCCGGTGCGGCTCTCCGTATCGGACGCGAAAGAGTGGTTCCTCGCGCTGCCCGACAAGCTGACCGACACCCAGAACCAGATCGCCCGCGCGATCCTCAAGGAAATCAACGCGCGGCTGGGCTTCCTCGACAACGTCGGGCTCGATTACCTCAATCTCGACCGGACCTCCGGCACGCTGTCGGGCGGCGAAAGCCAGCGCATCCGCCTCGCCAGCCAGATCGGGAGCGGGCTTTCGGGCGTGCTCTACGTGCTCGACGAGCCCAGCATCGGCCTCCACCAGCGCGACAACGACCGATTGCTCGAAACGCTCAAGCGGCTGCGCGACCTGGGCAATACGGTGATCGTGGTCGAGCATGACGAAGACGCGATCCGCGCCGCTGACTGGGTGGTGGACCTGGGCCCCGGCGCCGGGGTCCACGGGGGCGAGATCGTGGCGCAGGGCACGCTGGCGCAAGTGCTCAAGTCCAAGACCAGCCTGACCGCCGCCTACCTCAACGGCACCCGCGAAATCGCCATTCCGGCCAAGCGCCGCAAGGGCAACGGCCACAAGCTCACCGTCACCGGCGCGCGGGCCAACAACCTCAAGAACGTGACCGCCTCCATCCCGCTCGGCACGTTCGCCTGCATCACCGGCGTGTCCGGTTCGGGCAAGTCGAGCCTGGTGGTCGACACGCTATATCCCTCGGCCGCGCGCACGCTCAACGGCGCGCGGGTGATTGCCGGCCCGCATGACAGCATCAAGGGCCTCGAATTCTGCGACAAGGTGATCGAGATCGACCAGAGCCCGATCGGCCGCACCCCGCGCAGCAACCCGGCCACTTACACCGGCGCCTTCACCCAGATCCGCGACTGGTTCGCCGGCCTCCCCGAAAGCCAGGCGCGCGGCTACAAGCCCGGCCGCTTCAGCTTCAACGTCAAGGGCGGCCGGTGCGAGGCGTGCCAGGGCGACGGGCTGATCAAGATCGAGATGCACTTCCTGCCCGACGTCTACGTCACCTGCGAGGAATGCCACGGCAAACGCTACAACCGCGAAACGCTCGAGGTGAAGTTCAAGGGCCTCTCCATCGCCGATGTCCTCGACATGACGATCGAGGACGCGGAAGCCTTCTTCAAGGCCGTCCCCCCGATCCGTGACAAGATGCACATGCTCAACGAAGTCGGCCTCGGCTACGTCCACGTCGGCCAGCAGGCGACCACGCTGTCAGGGGGTGAGGCGCAGCGGGTCAAGCTGGCCAAGGAACTCAGCCGCCGCTCCACCGGGCAGACGCTGTATATCCTCGATGAACCGACCACCGGCCTCCACTTCGAAGACGTGCGCAAACTGCTCGAAGTGCTTCAGCGGCTGGTCGAACAGGGCAACTCGGTGGTGGTGATCGAACACAACCTCGATGTGATCAAGACCGCCGACTGGATCATCGACCTCGGCCCCGACGGCGGCGTCCGCGGCGGCGAGATCGTCGCCGAAGGAACCCCCGAAACCGTCGCCGCCACCGCGCGCAGCTACACCGGGCAATACCTGAAACCGATGCTCGCCAAACACAGCGTCGCGGCAGAATAAAATCCTCCCCGAGCTAGTCTCGGGGAGGGGAACCATGTGAAGCATGGTGGAGGGGAAAGCCGCACCCACAAGCCGGTGGAGGGGAAAGAAGGCGCGAAAATGCTCAAAGACATCTCCCCCATGCCCAACGCCGGCGGCGCGCAAAAGGCCCGCACGCTGCGCCGCCAGATGACTCTTCCCGAAGTCCTGGCCTGGCGCCACCTCCGCCCGCGCCCGCACGGCCTCAAGTTCCGCCGCCAGCACCAGACCGGGCCCTATGTGCTCGACTTCTATTGCAG
>JBDSDZ010000001.1:0-14178 GCA_039920345.1 Croceibacterium sp. | reverse complement strand
GAAATACGCACCAGGTTGTCGGTGATGCCCATCGCTTGCTTGCGCGCGTCGGGTACCGACAAGTGCGTCATCGCCGCGGGGTGGCTGGCGAGGGTTTCGGTCCCGCCGAGGCTGACCGCCAGCTTGGCAATGCGCAGCGCATCGAGGAAACGGAAGGACTCCGCCTCGCCGCCCTTGATGAACACCGAAAAGGTGCTCCCGGGGCCGGTGCAATGCCGATCGTAGATATCCTTCTGACGCCCATCCTTGAGCAGGCCAAGAAAGCCGACGCCTTCGACCTTGGGATGGTCCTTCAGGTAATCGCAAACCTTGATGGCGTTTTCGGTCGCGCGTTGCATGCGGATCTCGAGCGTTTCAAGACTGCGCAGCAGCATCCACGCCGTGTTGGGATCGCAGATGCCGCCCATCGTGTTGCGCAAGGCGCGCACCGGACTCAGCCACTTCTTCGCGCCCGTCACACCGCCCGCGACGAGGTCTGAGTGGCCGCCGGCATACTTGGTCAGCGAATAGGCGACAATGTCGGCGCCGTGCTTGAGCGGGCTCTGCCACAGCGGGCCGAGGAAAGTATTGTCGATCGCGATCGGGGTGACATCGGCATCGAGCGCGGCATCGCGGGCATCGCGCACCGCCTCGATATCGACCAGTGCGTTGGTCGGGTTGCCGGGGCTTTCAAGGTAGATCATCGCCACCTTGCCGCCCTGGTCGGCTGCCATGCCCTTGGCCTTGGCGATCACCGCGTCGAGTTCTTCGCGCGTCGCGCCGGCGGGGAAATCGACATAGGTCACGCCGTATTTCGACAACACTTTGGCCACGAAGCCTTCGGTTGCAGCATAGAGCGGGCCTGAGTGGACAATCACGTCACCCTGACTGCAATAGGCCATCATCAGCACGCAGATCGCGGTCATGCCGCTGGAGAACACCAGCGCTTCTTCCGCGCCATCCCACACGCTTAGGCGCCCTTCGAGGATTTCCTGGTTGGGCCCGTTGAAGCGCGAGTAGACCAATCCATCGGCGCCGCCGGGACGCTTGCCGGTGATGCCTTCGAAGTGATGCTTGCCCGCCGCTGCGCTGGGAAACACGAACGTGCTGGTGAGGAAGATCGGCGGCTTGAGCGCGCCTTCCGACAGCATGGGGTCATAGCCGTGGCCCATCATCAGGGTGGCCGGGCTGAGCGTGCGCCCGCCTAGCTGGGTGGTTTCGCGGCGCGGCTTGCGCGGCTGGGTCGGGCGGTCAGTGGGATCGGACATGGTTTCGTCTGTAACCGGTTAAATTAGAGGGGACAATGGATCGTGCGTTTGCCGCATCAGCCCGCGAGTCCGGCAATTGACCAGATGACTGCCACGATCAGCACGACTCCGACGAGGTCGAGCAGGAACCCGGCGAATACCATCCGCGGCAGCGCGATGCGCCCGGTGGCCCATGCAATTGCATTTGGTCCTGTCCCCGCCGGCAGCATGAAGCCCCAGCTAGCCGCCATTGCCGCCGGCAGCGCCAGCAGCAGCGGATCGGCGCCGAGCGCTACCGTCAGGCTCGCCACCACCGGCATGATTCCGCTGGCAGTGGCGACGTTGCTGGCGAATTCGGTGATCAGCACCACCAGGGCCACCACTGCCAACGCAACCACCCACAAGGGCAGCGCGGATAGCGGCAACAGCGATTGGCCAAGCCATGCCGCCAAGCCAGAGGCGGTCATACCCGCCGCCAGCGCCAGTCCGCCGCCGAACATCATGATCACGCCCCACGGCGCGCGGTCGGCTTCTTTCCAGGTCAACAAACGCCGTCCGGTGCCATCGGGCATCACGAACAACAGCAGGCCCACGAACACCGCGATGGTGCCGTCGGTCAGCCCGCCCTTGGGGAGCAGCGGCTCGGTCAGCGGCTGGGTGACCCACAGCAGCATGGCGAGTGCCACCAGCGGCACCAGGCGGCGTTCGGGCGCGGTCCATTCGGGCTGGGTCGCAATCGCAGACCGGGCCGCGGCGACATCGAACGGATGGCTCGCCACGCGCTGGACCTTGGCCACGATCAGCGCTGCCAGCGGAACGCCCAGCAGTACGATCGGCACCCCGAACGCCATCCACTGGGCAAAGCTGATGCGCACGCCAATCGTCTCTGCCAGCAAACCAACGGCGATAGCATTGGTTGGGGACCCGACGATTGTGCCAAGCCCGCCGATCGAGGCGGCAAAGGCGATCCCGATCGGTAGCGCGCCGGACAGCCCTTTGGTCTCGCCTTCTGCCACTCCGCCGCCGGCCAGCACGGCCAAGGCCATCGGCATCATGATCAGCGCGGTCGAAGTGTTGGAAATGAGCATCGACAGCAACGCGGTGGCGAGCATGAATGCGACCAGCAGCCGCGTACTCCCGCCGCCTGCGCCAAGTGAGCCGAGGATACCAAGCGCCAGCCGGCGATGCAGGCCGGTGCGTTCAATCGCCAGCGCGATGAACGCGCCGCCCAGAATCAGGAACAGGGTGGGGGAATAATACGAACTGGCGGTGGCGTTTGCATCCATCACCCCGCCCAGCGGCAGAACCAGGAACGGCAGCAGCGCGGTGGCCGTCAACGGCACCGCCTCGGTCATCCACCACGCTGCCATCCACACAACCAGCCCGGCCACCAGCCACGCCTCGTGCGGCATTCCGGCGGGTGCGGGCAGCAGCAGAGTCAGCGCGAAAGCTGCCAGCCCGACGATAAACCCGATGCGTTTTGCGCTCACCCAGCAAGCCCCCCTGTCGGCAGAGCTTAGCCGATGCCCGGCTCAAGGCAATCGGCGGCGGGAAGCGCGGATCAGGCGGCCTTGAGGTCGGCGGACATGATGTGCCAGCGCAGCTGGTCGGGCGTCGCGCCATCGACGTCGTTGACCCGGCGCAGGATCACGTCGCCTTTGAGGCGGTACGGCTTGCCGTCCACCGTCTCGCCAGTCAGCGTCGCGGGCGCGGTGTAGTAAAGCGAGCCCGCGCCGCCTTCCATGTCGCCGGTCGGAACCGCGACGGTGATCGTCTTGTAATGGCGCTTCCACCAGCTGGTGTAATCCGCCAGCGACGCACCATTGGGGCCGCTCTGGCCAAACTGGGCGTAGGCCGTGGCGTAGTTCCTGTTCTCGAGCGCGCGGGCCCAGGTGAGCAGGACATTGCGCGCACCCTTTGCGCCGCGTTCGGAATCGGGGACCAGTACAGGCGCCTGATTGTCGACCGAGGCAACGGGAGTCGGCTGTGCAGGGATCGGGGTAGCCTGCGCAGCGGTCGCGGCACTGGCATCGCTGGTGTCCTGCGCATCGCTGGCTTCCGGGCCAGGTGCTGGCGCGCTGCAGGCGGCAAGTGCCAGCGCCAAGGCGCCAGCGCCGATGAAGTGAATGCAGGTCATGAAAGCTCCTTCGGGTTGGCGAAGGAACGGCCAGGGGCGGGGCGCCGTTCCGCGCCCCGTCGCCCGACGGTGCTATTTCGGCGCCAGAACCATCAGCATCTGGCGGCCTTCGAGCCGCGGATAGGCTTCAATCTTGGCGATTTCAGCGGTATCGTCCTGCACCCGTTTGAGCAGGTTCATGCCCAGTTCCTGGTGTGCCATTTCGCGGCCGCGGAAGCGCAGGGTCATCTTGACCTTGTCGCCTTCCTCGATGAATTTCGTGACGCTGCGCATCTTCACGTCATAGTCGTGATCGTCGATGTTCGGACGCATTTTGATCTCTTTGATCTGCTGCGTCTTTTGCGTCTTGCGCGCGGCGTTAGCCTTCTTCTGCGCCTCGTAGCGGTGCTTGCCGACATCGAGGAACTTGACCACCGGCGGATCGGCGTTGGGCGAAACCTCGACAAGGTTCAGACCGATCTCGTTAGCCTGTTCGATGGCTTCCTTGGTGTACATGACACCCAGATTCTCGCCGTTCTCGTCGATGACGCGAACTTTGTCGGATTGAATCATTTCGTCGAATTTCGGTCCTGACTTGACCGGGGGCGCAAGCATGCGCCGGGGTGGACGGGGTATGGGCGATCTCCTTTTGAGGCTTTTTAAGAACGGCGCTACTTAGGGACTAACGCCGCGCGGCGCTAGGGGTTGCGGCGCGGGGTAAATGTATCAAGCGGCGGCGCGCCAGAGCGGAAATTTGGCCAGCTTTCCGCCCGCTGGCAGAACCGCGTCGATCGCCAGGGCTGGCTGCAGCGCGGCCAGGATTGCGGGGTCGGCGGCGTCCATCCCACCAGTCAGTGCGCCGAAGGCCGGCAGGACGATCCGCCCGCCATGGTTGCCCAATCCCTTGCTGACTACCGCACAGGGCCGACGGATGTGTCTATCGCGCACGGTGACTTGCAGGCGCGGGTGGTAATGGCCGGAAAGCTCGGGGCGAATCTCTCCGGCAGCGGCGCGGTGGCGCAGCACGATCCCGGCAATCTCCAGCTCTTCCGCTAGCGCTCCACCTGCCTGCGCTTCCATCTGGGAATCGTGATTGCCGGTGATCCACACCCAGTCGGTCGCCCGGGTCAGCGCGGCGAGCATCCCGGCGGCATGCGGTTCGAGTCGTTCGGTCCCCGCCGAATCGTGGAAGTTGTCGCCCAGTGTGAACACCCGCCGTGCGCCGGTTTCGCGGATTGCCAGCGCGAGGCGTTCGAGCGTCTCGCGGCTGTCGTAAGGCGGCAGGAACTGGCCATGCTGCGCGTAAAAGCTCGCCTTTTCGAGGTGCAGGTCGGCTACCAGCAACGCGCGTTCACGCGGCCAGTAGAGCGCCCGTGACTTGGTGAGGACAAATTCCTCATCACGGAATTCAAAAGCGAACGAAAGGGGAACCATGCGCCTCCCTTGCCGCGCCCTCGTGGCTTTGGCAAGGGAGCGCGATGACTGACTGGAGCCCCCAGACTTCCCGCGCCCGCGAATGGTTCGAAAACCTGCGCACCCGAATCTGTGCCGAGTTCGAAGCGATCGAACGCGAAGCGGGCTCCGATGCAGCATTTGAGTATCTTCCGTGGGACCGCGAAACCGATGACGGCGCCGAAGGCGGCGGCGGGGTGCGCGGGGTGATGAAAGGCCAGGTGTTCGAGAAGGTCGGGGTCAACGTCTCAACCGTCCACGGCACCTTCGCGCCCGAGTTTGCCGCCACGATGCACGGGGCCGAAGACAATCCCGGCTTCACCGCCACTGGCATCAGTCTGGTTGCCCATATGGCCAATCCGCACGTGCCAGCGGTGCACATGAACACTCGCTTCCTGACTACCGGCAAGGCCTGGTTCGGCGGCGGGGCCGACCTCAACCCGCCGATCCCTTACGTGGAGGATACAGAAGCCTTCCACGCCCGCTTCCGCGCCGCCTGCATGGCGCACAACCCGACCTACTACGAGCGCTTCGCCAAGTGGGCGGACGAGTACTTCTTCATCCCCCACCGAGGCGTGGCGCGCGGCGTGGGCGGCATTTTTTACGATCATCTCGAATGCAACGACGAGCCGGAGTGGGAACGCAACTTTGCCTTCACGCAGGACGTCGGCGAAGCCTTCCTCGACGTCTATCCGCGCATCGTGCGCCAGCGCATGGGAAGCGAGTTCACGCCACAAGACAAGCAGCAGCAACTTGAATGGCGTGGCCGCTACGTCGAGTTCAACCTGGTTTACGACCGCGGCACGCTGTTCGGCCTCAAGACGGGCGGAAACATCGACGCGATCCTGATGAGCCTGCCGCCCGAGGTGAAGTGGAGTTGAGTGGCATTCCGCAGCAATAGCGGTATCATGCGAAACCATATTCGGAAGGATCGCCCATGCACCGCCTGACCCTGACCCAAGCCAACGCCCTGATCGAGGCCGCCTTTGCCAAGGGCGCCGAGCTTGGCCTCAAACCCCTCACCGTTACGATCCACGATCCGGGCGGGCACATGATTGCGTGCCAGCGGCAGGATGGGGCGAGCACGATGCGGGTCAAGCTGGCGGGTGGGAAGGCCTGCGGGGCGCTGGCGCTGGGCGTGTCGAGCCGGATGATCGGCGACATGGCAGTAGACCGGCCGCATTTCGTCGCTTCGGTCGATACAATGGCCGATGGCGGCATGGTCCCAGCAGCGGGCGGCGTGATCGTGTGCGATGCTGATGGCACGATTGTCGGCGCCATCGGCGTTACCGGCGATACCAGCGACAATGACGAAACCTGCGCGCTTGCCGCCATTGCCGGCGGCGGATTCAAACCGAAGAATTGACCGTGCATTGCAGGGACGGGCGATGGAACTATCGCTCGGGCTGCTGCTTAAAGACCTGACATTTGCGGAGACTATCTGTGCGCCTCGCTGCCCCGTTGCTGTTCCTGCTTGCCGCCGCCTGTTCCTCCACCGGCGGCGCTGAAAAGGACGAAAAGGCCATGATCTCGCCCATCCTGACGACCGAAGACGCGCGCGATCCTTCGTCTTATGCCCAGCCCGAAGTGGCGCGGGTGACGCACCTGGCGCTCGACCTCAACCTCGACTTTGCGGCCAAGTCGGTTGTCGGCACAGCCACTCTCGACATCCTCGGTAAGCCAGGCGCGGACACGGTTGTGCTGGATGATCGCGGACTGGTCATCTCCAAGGTCACCGACAGCGACGGCGCGGCTTTGCCGTACAAGGTCGGCCCGGCGGAAGCTGAAAAGGGTGCGCCGCTGACGATCACGATGGGTGACAAGCGCAAAATCGTGATCACTTATTCGGCCACCAACGCCGAGGCGCTGCAGTGGCTCACACCCGAACAGACCGCCGGGCACACGCAACCGTTCCTGTTCAGCCAGGGCGAAGCGATCCTCAACCGCACCTGGATCCCGACGCAGGACAGCCCCGGCATACGGCAGACGTGGGACGCGCGGATTACCGCGCCCAAGGCGCTGACTGTGGTCATGTCGGGCCTCAAGCAGGGTGAGCCGGAAGATGTCGGCAGCGACCGGCACGCGTTTCATTACGCGATGGACAAGCCCGTCGCGCCTTACCTTATCGCGATTGCTGCGGGCGATATCGCCTTCCGCGAGCTCGGCCCGCGCACCGGGGTGTGGGCAGAACCCGCCACGCTTGATGCCGCTGCGGCCGAACTGGCCGATACCGAGAAGATGGTGTCGGCGGCCGAGGAGCTCTACGGACCTTATCGCTGGGGACGCTACGAAATGATCGTGCTGCCGCCCAGCTTCCCCTACGGCGGTATGGAAAACCCAACGCTGACGTTCCTGACTCCGACCTTCATCGCCGGCGACAAGAGCCTCAATGGTCTGGTTGCGCACGAACTGTCGCACTCGTGGTCAGGCAACCTCGTGACCAACGCCAACTGGACCGATTCGTGGCTCAACGAAGGCACCACGACGTACTTCGAGAACCGCATCCTCGAGAAGCTCTACGGTCCCAAGCGGGCGCAGCAGGAAGCCGCGCTCGCTTACGCTGGAATTGAGGAGCTACTGGCGGAGAAGGGCAAGGACGCGCCGATTACCGCGCTGCACCTGACCGCAGAAGCGGGCGGTACGCCGGACGGCGGCGAAAGCGCGATTGTCTATGACAAGGGCGCCCTGTTCTACCGCACGGTGGAATCCATCGTCGGGCGCGACAAGTTCGACGCGTGGCTGCGCCAGTGGTTCGACAACCATGCGTTCCAGCCGGCCACCTCCGCGCTGTTGCTGGCGGATATGCGGGCCAACCTGGTCAAGGGCGATGCCGAGCTTGAGCGCAAGCTGATGCTCGACGAATGGGTCTATGGCACCGGCTTGCCGTCCAATGCGGTCAAGCCCGATCCCACGGTCTTCTCGGATGTCGATGCGGCGGTGGAGTCCTACAAGGCGAACGGCACAGTGCCGGGCACGGCCTGGACCGGCTGGAACACCGCCGAGCGTCAGCGCTTCCTTTCCGGCGTGCCGGCCAAGCGCAGCACAGCGCAACTCGCGGCGCTGGATTCCGCGCTGCACCTCTCGCAGGATCGCAACAACGAAGAGCTGTTCGACTGGATCGAGCTCGGTCTCAAGAACCGTTATGATCCCGCGATCCCGCTCGCCGAGCGTTTCCTGTCGAGCATCGGACGGTTCAAGTTCGTCAGCCCGCTGTACAAGGAACTGATGGACCAGGGCAGCTGGGGCCAGCCGATTGCGCGCCGCCTCTACGCCGCCAACCGCGCCGGCTATCACGCGGTGACGCAGGGCAAGGTGGACGAGGTAATGAAGGGCGGTGCCTGAAGGCTGAGTTTGCTCAGCCGCCGTTCCTGAACGCTGCCAGCTGCCCAACTGCCGCATCGAGGGTGGCATCCTCCTTGGCGAAGCAGAGCCTTAGGTACCCCTTTTCGGGCGCGTCGCGATAAAACGCCGAGACCGGGATCGACGCCACGCCCGCCTCGCGGATCAGGCAGTCGGCCACGGCTTCGTCGTCAGCTGGCAGGCCCGAGGCGGCAAGGTCGATGGTCACGAACCAGGTGCCATCCGCCGGCAGCAGGACGTAGCCTGCCGAACTGAGGCCGCTCACCAGACGCTCTTTCGCCCTGGCATAACGCGCCCGGTGCGCCGTGTGCCACGCGCTGGGCAACGCAAGCCCCTCGGCCACCGCCCGCTGCAGCGGCGTGGGCGTGGTAAAGGTCAGGAACTGGTGCTGGCGGGCGATTGCCTCGGCGAGCGGCGCCGCAGCAACGGCCCAGCCAACCTTCCACCCGGTGAGCGAGAAGATCTTGCCAGCCGACCCGATCTTGATCGCCCGTTCGCGCAAGGCAGGCAGGGCCAGCGGCGAGACATGCGACGCTGCGCTGTAGATCATTCCCTCCCACACCTCGTCGCACAGCAGGATCAGGTCATGCTGCCGACATAGCGCGCCAATCGCCTCGATCGTCGCGCGATCAACGACGGTGCCAGCGGGATTGTTGGGCGTGTTGAGGATAACCAGCCGGGTGTGCGGGGTGATGGCGGCTTTCAACGCATCCAGCGGGACGGACCATTCAGGCGGCACCAGGTTGACCGTGTGCACCGTGCCGCCCGCCCGTTCGACCAGCGGCAGGTAGGCATCGTAGAACGGCTGGAACACGATCGCCTCGTCGCCCGGCTGGATGAAGGCAAAGATCGCCGCGGCGAGCGCTTCGGTCGCGCCCGAAGTGACAATGACCTCGTCCTCGCGCACTGCAAGGCCCTGCTCGCGGGCATAATAACCCGCTACCGCCCGGCGCAATTCGGCCAACCCGCGCATCGGCGGATACTGATTAGGATGATCGACCAGCGCCCGCTGCGCCGCAGCCAGCAATTCTGGCGGCTCCGGCAAGTCCGGAAACCCCTGGCCAAGGTTGATCGCGCCCAGTTCGCGCGCCAGCGCTGACATGCGCTCGAATATCGTGGTCGAAGGCTGCGCGCCGGCGGCCATGGCGCGGCGGCCCCAGATCAGCCGGGTTTGCTGGGCGCGCCTTCACCATCCGGCGAAACCGGCTTGCCAGTGGCAGGGCCAGTCCCTTCACCCTTGGCTACTTCGGATTCGGTCGGCTTGGGCTTGTCCGGGCTGGTCGGCTTGGCAGCAACCTCAGCGGCTTCCGCCGCTTCGGCGACGACGTCTGCCGGCTTTTGAACTTCGCCCGCCGGGGCCTCGGGCTTCTGCACCTCGGTTTCGGTTTTCTGCGTTGCCGCCGGCTTTTCGTTGTCCTGCGCCGCCGCGGGCGCAGCGAACAGAAGGGCAGTCACGGCAAATCCCAGCGCAGCTTGATGGTGCAGATTGATCATGTTTCATCCAATTGGTCAGATGGCGCTAACTAGGCCAAGGCCCAGGGTTTCACAACTGCCAAGCATCAGATGCCCGCTTCTCCCTACGTTTCCGCTTGCCCCGGCCCGTGCTGCAACGCACATCTGGCAACGATGCTGCGCCAGTACGAACTTGTAGAGCGGGTCAAGGCTTACGACCCGGACGCTGACGAGGCGCTGCTCAACCGCGCCTACGTTTATACGGTGCAGAAACACGGCACCCAGAAGCGCGCCAGCGGTGACCCCTATTTCAGCCACCCGATCGAAGTGGCCGGGCTGATGACCGACCTCAAGCTCGACCAGGACACGGTCATCACCGCGCTTCTGCATGACACGGTGGAAGATACGCTCGTCACGATTGAAGAAATCGAACACAATTTCGGGGTAAATGTCGCCAAGCTGGTCGACGGGGTGACCAAGTTATCCAAGCTCGAGCAGATGCCCGAGAACGAGCGCGCGGCGGAAAACCTGCGCAAGTTCTTCCTTGCGATGAGCGAGGATATTCGTGTGTTGCTGGTCAAGCTGGCCGACCGGCTGCACAACATGCGCACGCTGCACTTTATCAAGAGCCCCGATAAGCGCCGCCGTATCGCCCGTGAAACGATGGATATCTACGCCCCGCTGGCCGAGCGGGTGGGGATGTACGAATACATGCGCGAGATGCAGTTGCTCGCGTTCGAGCAGCTCGAGCCGGAAGCCTACGCCACCATCACTGGCCGGCTGGAGCAGATCCGCAGCACCGAAGGCGGGCAAGTCGATGCGATCGCGCTCAAGATGAAGCAGGCGCTGGCCGAAGCGGGCATGAAGGTCGAAGTCTGGGGGCGCGAGAAGCATCCGTACTCGATCTGGCGCAAGATGGCCGAGCGGCACATGCCGTTCGAGCAGGTGACCGACATCTTCGCCTTCCGCGTGCTGACCGAGAAGGTGGAGGATTGCTACGGCGCCATCGGCGTGCTGCACCAGGCGTGGCAGTTCGTGCCCGGGCGCTTCAAGGACTACATCTCGACGCCCAAGACCAACGGCTATCGTTCGCTCCACACCACGCTGATCTACGAAAGTTCGATGCGAGTTGAAGTGCAGATCCGCACGCACGAGATGCACCGGCTCAACGAGTTCGGGTTCGCCGCGCACTGGGCCTACAAGCAGGGCGACAAACCCGATGGCCAGGTCGGCTGGCTGCGCGACCTGATCGAGATCGTCGATGCCAGCCACGATGCCGAGGAACTGCTCGAGCATACCCGGCTGGCGATCTACCAGGACCGCATCTTCGCCTTCACTCCCAAGGGCGCGCTGTTCCAGCTGCCCAAGGGCGCTACCCCGGTGGACTTCGCGTTTGCCGTGCATACCGATCTTGGCGCGCACACCGTCGGGGCCAAGATCAACGGCCGCCACATGCCGCTGCGCACCGCGCTCAACAACGGCGATGTGGTCGAGATCATCAAGGGTGCTCACGCCGAACCACAGCTGCCGTGGCTCGGCTTCGTGGTCACCGGCAAGGCGCGCGCCTCGATCCGCCGCGCAGTGCGCGCCAAGGAATTTGCCGAAGTCGCCGAAATCGGCCGCAAGCTGTTCGAACAGATTGCCGAGCGCTTGCCCGCGAAGATCGGTAAAAAGGCGATCGCCGCCGCAGTCGAACGGCTGGAGCTGGACGACGATGACGAGCTGATGCACGCGATCGGCTCGGCCAAGCTGACCGACCGCGAAGTGATGGAAGCGCTGGTGCCGGGCAGCACGGTCGACCTGCCCGAAGAACCTGGCCAGACCCGCGCGATCTCGATCAAAGGCCTGACGCCCGGAATGGGCTTTACCCTCGCGGAATGTTGCCATCCGGTGCCGGGCGACCGGATCGTCGGCCTCAGGGTCAAGGGCGAAGGGGTGCAAGTACACTCGATCGATTGCCTCGAACTGGCCAACGGGATCGATGCCGATTGGGTCGATCTGAGCTGGGGCGAGCATTCACAAGGCGCGGCCGGGCGGCTCAGGGTGGTGCTCTACCACCGTCTCGGCACGCTGGCCGAAATGACCGGCATCTTCGCCAAGAACCACGCCAATATCGTGACCCTGTCGCAAACCCAGTTCGACGACCCGTTCCATACTTACGAGATTATCGTCGAAGTGCAGGACCTGGCGCACCTCACGCGCATCCTCAGCGCGCTGAGGGCGAGCGACGCGGTGGCGGAGGCCGACCGGATCTAGTGCAGTTCCAGCGCGACGGTGATCTCATCGCCGTAATCGAGGTTTTCAGCCAGCCGCACCGGCTTTTTGATCGGCAGGAACCAGCCGCCAGACTTTTGCGGGAAGAGCGAGGTCTGCCAGCGTGTGTCGCCTACGCGCGCGGTCACCTTGACCGAGCCGAACCCGCGCCGCTTGCCCAGTTCCATCCGCCGCGCCAGCTCGTGCGCTGCGACCGCATCCGCTGCCTCACCAGTGACGGCCACGAACCCCATCGGGTCATAGCCCTCCTCGATCTGGATCGACAGCAACGGTCCGCTGAAACAGACCGTATCCGCGCTCACTTGGCAGCGACCTTGGATGTGGGAAGCGGCGCGTAAAGCATCATGTATTGCCGCTCACCACCGGGCGCCTGAAACGAACTGGGTGGGCGAACCTGAATGACTGCAACGGGCGCCGTTCCATCGGCGATAAACAGCCAGCCGCAGTCGCGCACGGTATCGAGTGCGACGGCGGATCCGTAGGGTAACGGCGGGGCAGGCGGAACCGAGCCCGTTCCCTCTACATAGCGGGCTCCGCCAACGGCTTCGATCTTCAATACGCGGCCGTCACCCAAAGCATCGCCCGAAGCGCTGACGCCGAGCGACCGCGCCGGGGTACCGCCAAGGTCGCCCGCGGCGGATCCGAACACCAGCAGGCGGTCGACGGCGAGCGCGGCATAAGGGCCGCCTATCCGCACCACCATCGGCGCGCTCGAACACATTTCCGCCTTCCCGCGCCTCCCGTCGGGCGCCGTTATCGCCAAGCCCCCGCCGCTACCGGCGCCAAGCGTGAAGCGGCCCTCGCCATCGGCCGTCGCGCTCAGGCTTTTTTCTGCGTCCCAGACGAGTTGTCCGTTGCTCCGCCCCCAACCCACTGTCCTCATGACGACCACAGCGCCGCTGACCGGCCGCCCGGTGGCGGCGTCGAGCACCTGCCCCGAGACGGTCCCGCTACACGCGCCGAGCGCCGCCAGCATGGCGATGGTGAGTGCACCGCTCATCGCGCGTCGTGCGCGCGGCGCGGATCGCCGCAGATCAGCCATGCGCGACCTGCCGGATCGGCACCTGCACATTGCACACGTCGATCCCGCCGGCGGGGACCTTGTAGAACGCGTCATGCCGATTGGCGCGGATCTGGACGTAATCGGCGAAACTCTTGGTCTCGCTGCCGAGGTATTCGAAATGCGGCTGTTCGGCGGCGGGCAGTTCATCGCCCAACCGCACTGAGACAATCGGCACCCGCAGCTTTGCATCGTCATAGACGCCCGCATCGCCCTTGCCGCGCGGCAGGGTGGAAAGGTTGTCGATCCCCTCGATCACCCGGCCGACCACCGCGATGTTGCGATCAAGCTGGCGCGGCGCGTGGCCGATTACCGCGTAGAGTTCGGCGCCGGTGCCGGTCGTTTCGGTATCGCGAGCGACGCCGACTGAGGCGTAGCAGTGAGTGGGCCAGATGGACGCGGCATCTTCGTTAGTAGCCAATGGCCATCCGTTCGCCCAGATTTCGATATCGGAGTAGGGACCGCTTCTGGGAAATTCGCTAGATTCGCCGGACTTCCAATAATACCGATTCTCGGTGTAGGCCTCGAAAGCATCGGTCAAAGCGCCGAGAACGGAATTTTCCATCTGATCCGTGATCGGCGCGACATAATCGCTCTCTGGTACCACCTTCAGCCCCTCCGGCATGGCCTTGGTCTCTTCCACATCACCCCATTGCGCGACCCAGTTGTCGACCACGCGGTAGACGCTCGTCCCATCCCACCAGTGCGCCTTGGCTAGCGTGCGGATATTGCTGACCCAGCCCTGGCTGAACGGCGCGGGCATCAACTGGATCACCACCTGCCGCGGATTGCCGTCACGATCCGGCGCCAGTGTCATCACCAGCAGGTCCGCCGGATCGATTGCCGTCCAGTCGGCGGCGGGCGCGGCGGCAACGATCGAGGCGGGCGTGGCCGGTTCGGGCGTATCCTGTGCAACTGCAGGCGCGGCGAGGATCAGGGCGAGGGCGCAGAGCTTTTTCATAGCTTCACTGTGCCGCTAACGTGCGGCGTGCTCAAGCACCTGCATCGCATCGGTGAGTTCAGGCAGGACTTGGGGCGGGCAAGCAGCATGGCTTGTCAGGCAGCCCACCCCCCGCTAGGTGCGCGCCCTTGCCAAAGCCTTCGGGCTCAACGGCATGCGGAGCGGTGGCCGAGTGGTCGAAGGCGCACGCCTGGAAAGTGTGTATGGGTCAAAAGCTCATCGTGGGTTCGAATCCCACCCGCTCCGCCACAACGCCGTACGCCGCCGAATCCCACCC